>JAICRN010000591.1 GCA_025937335.1 Microcoleus sp. TY_ISSM_2_bin.22 | reverse complement strand
ATAATAGCTTGGTAGCGTTCTCCATAATCATTCTGTCCGACTGGCTGTAACAATTCTAGCGAGATTTGGGCTATAATTGCGTCTCGAATCGCCTCCGGTGACTCAAACCCCATCACCTCCCGCCAGAATTTCTGCTTATCTCCGCCTACTCCTGCTTCCGTGGCACTGCTGAAGAGATATTGCGCCTTAGCAATGGGAAACTCTAAACGAGTGGGTGCATTCATAGCATTGAGGTTGAGAGTTGATACTGGAGACTAGCTTTAATATCCTCCGCTTCCAAATAAGGATAAGCTGCCAAAATTTCCTCTACACTCATCCCATTTGCTACTAAACTCACTACCAAAGAAACAGTAATTCGCATTCCTCGAATGCAAGCTCTTCCTCCCATAATTTTTGGATCGAAGGTAATGCGATCGAACATCATATCCTCCCACTCTTCCTTAATGTCCCAATAGCTTATCCCGCAAATGCTTGATTCGATCGCGCAATTTACCCGCCTCCTCAAACTCCAACTTCTTCGCCGCCGCCTTCATCTGCGCTTCCAGCCGCCCGATTAACTGAGGAATCTCATCCAGAGATAACTCGTTTACCTGTTCGTAAACCTCCTCCAACTGCTGAGAATTCAGCTTGCGCGACACATCCAAAAATGCCAAAATCGCATTACTCGATCGCTTTTTCGCGATCGGCTGCGGCGTAATCCCGTGCATCTTATTGTACGCTAACTGAATCCCCCGGCGCCGATCCGTTTCGTCGATCGCCTTAACCATACTATCCGTCAAATTATCCGCGTACAGAATAGCCTGTCCCTGAACGTGCCGCGCCGCCCTTCCAATCGTTTGAATCAAAGAACGTCCCGATCGCAAAAACCCCTCTTTATCCGCATCCAAAATTACCACCAGCGAAACTTCCGGCAAATCCAAACCTTCCCGCAGCAAGTTCACGCCAATCAATACATCAAACTTACCATCCTGCAAATCTTGGATAATTTCGATGCGTTGAATCGACTGGATTTCCGAGTGCAAATACCGCACTCTAATTCCCCTTTCCTGCAAATATTCGGTTAAATCTTCCGCCATCCGCTTCGTTAAAGTCGTCACCAACACTCGCTCGTCCCGACTTACTCTCTCCTTAACTTCCCCCAACAAATCATCAATTTGTCCTTGCGTCGGGCGCACAAAAATTGTCGGATCTACTACTCCGGTAGGGCGAATTACTTGCTCTGCAACTCTGCCTTCAGATTTTTCCAGTTCCCAATCCCCAGGCGTTGCAGAAACAAAGATGCACTGATTCTCTTTTGCCCAGAATTCCTCTGCTTTTAAAGGGCGGTTATCTGCCGCGCTGGGCAAGCGAAAACCGTGTTCGATCAATACTTTTTTGCGCGCTTGGTCGCCGTTGTACATCCCCCGAATTTGCGGCACTGTGACGTGAGATTCATCTATCACCAACATCCAATCTTTCGGGAAATAATCAATCAAACATTCTGGCGGTTCCCCGGCATTTCTCCCTGCTAAATGCCGCGAATAATTCTCGACTCCGTTGCAGTAACCTACCTCGCGCAGCATTTCCAAATCGTAGCGCGTGCGCTGTTCCAACCGCTGAGCTTCTAATAGTTTCCCCTCTTTTTCAAATTCTGCCAGTCGGTCTTCTAATTCGAGTTCTATTCCTTGGCAAGCTGCCTCTAATTTATCTTCTGCCGTGACAAAGTGGCGTGCTGGATAGATATTTAAAGCCGTTGAACTTTGCAGGATTTTACCTGTTACGGGGTCAACGTAGCGAATGGCGTCGATTTCATCCCCGAAGAATTCAACGCGAATAATTCTGTCTTCGTAAGCGGGGCCAATTTCCAAAACATCGCCTTTGACGCGAAATTTGCCTCTGCCTAAATCTATGTCGTTGCGGCTGTATTGGACGTTGACTAAATCTCGCAAAACTTGCCGCTGGTTGACTTCCATTCCTACTCGCAAAGGAATAGCAGCTTTCAGGTATTCTGCGGGCATTCCCAAACCGTAGATGCAGCTAATTGAAGCAACTACAATTACGTCGCGGCGTTCAAAGAGCGATCGCGTGGCGGAGTGCCGCAGCATATCGATCTCATCGTTAATTGCTGCCGTTTTCTCAATGAAAGTATCGGTGACGGCAATGTATGCTTCAGGTTGGTAGTAGTCGTAATAACTGACAAAGTATTCGACTGCATTGTTCGGGAAAAAATTTCGCAGTTCGTTGCACAGTTGAGCTGCCAGGGTTTTGTTGTGTGCTAGGACTAAGGTGGGTCTGCCGACTTTTTCAATGACCGAGGCAATGGAGAAGGTTTTGCCCGTACCTGTGGCACCGAGTAAGGTTTGAAATCGATCGCCCGCTTCGATGCCTTTGACGAGTTGCTCGATCGCTAGCGGTTGGTCGCCTGTGGGCTGGAAGGGCGCTTGCAATTGAAAAGATGCTGCCGCAGTTACCATAGGAAAATGTAGCTATTACCCATAAATCTTAACAAAAATGCAGAGATTCTGCAATTTCGTTAAAAAAATAGTTAGACTTTGTAATATTATTTTAATCATCGGCCGAAATAGAAAGCAGAAAGCCAAGAAAAGCAGTTGTCCAAACCCAGCAATCAACAGCAATAAGCGAGGAAAAGAATTATGGATACGAGCAGTACAGGTACAGGCAAAGGCAAAGCGATCGCCCGCCGCGGCAAAGGCGGTTCCAAAAGCCAAGCTACAGAACCCACGGATGCCAAAGCAACAGGAATTCAACTTTATCGACCGCAACTCCTGCATGACAACCGCCCCGTCGGCCCAGACGATTTCACCATCAGCGAGACCGTTTCGATATCGGGGAACCGCCCGATCGGCACTAGCACCCTGCACATCAGCGAAACCTACGGCATTGTAGGCAATCGCCCGGTCGAATCCAGCGACTTTGAAGTGGTTGCGACAATGGGCAACCGCCCGATCGGTTCCAGCGCCATGCAAGTCAGTGAAATGTTCAGTATGTCCGGTGCTCGCCCTATTGCAATCAGCACTCTTCACATTGATGAAGTTTACTCCACAATGGGAGGAAACCGCCCCATTGCCTCAAACGAAATTGACGACAGCTCGACCTTAATGGGATTTTTAGATTAATTACTCGTTAGTCATTAGTTTTTAGTTTTTAGCTGTTAACTAATGACTAATGAAACATTTTTCGAGAACTGCTTGACGAACGCGATCGACCAATTGAATCGTCTCAAGTGATTTATTTAACCCTGCAAACTTTAACAATCAGCGTTGCTGATTTATGGTATGAACGACTCAATCTGCAAAAAATGAAACCAGCGGGTCAGAACATCTTCGGAATTTCCAACTTATCTATTTTCATACCGTGATTCAGCAACGCCCTCGAAGTGATTTTGACGCATTAAATGAGAGGGAATATCAAACTGTGTCTATTTGGATTATTCGTCATGGTCAAAGTCAATCCAATGCAGGGTTGGCAACTATTGGGCCCCATGAAAATGCCTTAAGTGAATTGGGCGACCGACAATCAAGATGTATTCCAACCGCCGTTAAACAAACTCCAGACTTGATTGTGACTTCACCTTATCTAAGGACACAACTCACTGCTCAACCATTGATTGAACAATTTCCACATACACCCGTTGAGGTTTGGCAAGTTCAGGAATTTACCTATCTGGATCTACAGCTCGACCAACCAACCACAACCCTGGATCGCAAACCTTTGAGCAAAGCTTACTGGGACCGCTGCGACCCTGAATATGTCGATGGAACCAACGCCGAATCCTTGGTTCAACTGATGGAACGAGTCCGAACTTTCCTAAACCAGTTACAACAACAATCCGGTTTTGTAGTTGTCTTTTCACATGGATT
>JAICRN010000290.1 GCA_025937335.1 Microcoleus sp. TY_ISSM_2_bin.22 | reverse complement strand
TGGGCCGACCTCAGCGGTGCAGATTTGAGTTGGGCCAACTTTAGTAGTGCTACTTTAAATTATGCTAACTTAGAGCGGGTAACTCTGACAGGAGCAAACTTTAATAACGCTAAATTGTTTGGTGTCAATTTAGACGAGGCAAATCTGAGCAGTGCAAGTTTAGATAGTGCTGACATACGTATAACTTCTTTGCATAAAGCGAACCTAAGTAAAGCGAATTTGAATAAGGCTGATTTGACTGAGGCCTACTTAGTGGAAGCTGACTTAACTCTGGCAAATTTGAATGAGGCTATATTGACATCGGCCAAACTTCAAAAAGCTAAATTCCAGAAAGCTAATCTGCACAAAGTGAATCTGTCAAGAATGAATTTGACTAAGGCCAATTTAGAACAAGCAAAACTGGATAGTACAAATCTAAAAGATGCTTGTCTGCAAGGTGCAAATCTAGAAAGAGCCAATCTACGATATTCAAATTTGACCGGAGCTAATCTGATAAAAGCAAACTTAAAGAGGGTAGACTTTAGTTGGTGTGATTGTTATGGCTGGAATATTGAAAATGCAGACTTAACTGGTGCTATAATGCCCGATGGAGAAATCTACCAGCCAGAAATCTCAGAACCAGAAATCGACTACAAACCGGAAACCTCTCAACAAGAATCTCAAAAAGTGATATCTATGACGCGCAAAATTATTCGTACTGACAAAGCACCGGCACCCGTGGGCCCTTACAATCAAGCCATTGCCGCTACGGGCACTATGCTGTTTGTAGCCGGTCAAATTGCGATCGACATTAGACTAAACGATATTGTCTACACCGACGATGTGGCAAAACAAACCGAACAAGTTATGGCAAATATCGAAGCGATTCTCACAGAAGCCGGCGCTACTTGGTTGGATGTGGTGAAAACTACGGTTTTCCTCAAAGATATGAATGATTTTGCCGCTGTGAATGCGGTTTATGCCAAGTATTTTGATGAGGCAACTGCACCGGCGCGCGCTTGTGTCGAGGTTTCGCGTTTGCCGAAAGATGTGTTAGTTGAGATTGACTGTATTGCCGTGATTTGATTTGATCTTCTTTGAGAAACCAGGCTTTTTCAATAAGTCTGGTTTCTGGATATTTTGTTTTTTTATATTTATGAGCCATTTAACCGCAGAGGGCGCAGAGGGCGCAGAGGAAGAGGTGAGAGAGATGAATAATTCCCAGGTTTATTTATAGCAACCGCCGAGGGTAAAGTGCGCGACTTTATTAACTTCTACAGCCGATCGCACAAACTCGATCTGTCGCTGTCGCGCACCCTACTCCCAAATCAATCTGAAACAATCAGATTTAATCTCCATTAGCAATTAGCAATTACTAATTGCCAGTTAGCCATTAGCAATTAGCAATTACTCTAGAAGCAATTACCAATTACCAACTCTCAACTATTTATTCAGCGCTTCGCGGGCGGCTACCGCTTCGTCGGGATGAATGTTCAAGCGGGTCAAATTAATTCGACCTTTATTGTCAATTTCTCGCACTTTGACAATCACTTCATCGTTCACAGCTAACTCGTCTTCCACTTTCCCGACGCGGTAGTCCGCTAACTGGGAAATGTGAATCATGCCTTCTTTTCCGGGCAAAATTTCCACAAAAGCGCCGATCGGAATAATTCGAGTTACGCGGCCGACATACACGTCTCCTGCATTTAACTTGCGCGTCATGCCTTGGACAATGTTGTAAGCCCGCTGAGCTTTTTCGCTGTCGTTGCCAGCAATTGTCACGGTTCCGTCGTCTTCGATGTCTATTTTGACACCGGTTTCTTCGGTGATGGCTTTGATCGTTTTGCCACCAGGTCCAATTACCAAACCGATAAATTCTGGATCGATTTTCAGGGTTAGCAAACGCGGTGCAAACGGCGACATTTCCTTGCGGGGAGTGTCGATGGTTGCCAGCATTCTTTCTAAAATGTGCAGTCTGGCCGGTTTGGCTTGGCGGATGGCGGTAGCAATCACATCTAAGGATAAACCTTTGATTTTCATGTCCATTTGCAAAGCAGTAATCCCGGTGTCGGTACCGGCTACTTTGAAGTCCATGTCGCCCAAAAAGTCTTCAATTGCCTGAATGTCAGTCAAAATTCGGACTTCATCGCCTTCTTTAATTAAGCCCATTGCCGCGCCGCTGACGGGTTGGGAAAGGGGAACGCCTGCATCCATTAATGCTAGCGTTGAGGCGCAAACTGAACCCATTGAGGTGGAACCGTCGGAAGAAAGGATTTCTGAAACTACGCGAATCACGTAGGGGAAATCTTCTTTGGAAGGCAAAACGGGCAGCAAAGCGCGTTCTGCGAGGGCTCCGTGACCGATTTCTCGCCTTCCTGGCGATCGCATCGGCTTGGTTTCTCCTACCGAAAACGGCGGGAAATTGTAGTGATGCAGGTAGCGTTTGTCTTGCTGCGGGTGCAAGTCGTCTCCTAAGTCTTGGGCGTCGCCCGGGGTTCCCAGGGTAGCTGCGGACAAGACTTGGGTCAACCCCCGATTAAACAGCGCACAGCCGTGTACTCGCGACGGCAGGACGCCTACGCGACAAGAAACTTGTCGCACCTCGTCTAGCTTGCGTCCGTCTACGCGGATGCCATCTTCGAGGATCTGCTTCCGCATCATTTTTTTGGTAACGTCTTTGAAAACGTTGCCGATCGCCTTGCTGTTGGCGGTGGCCGCTAGTTTTACCGGGTCCTCTTCCGGGAGTTCCGCGATCGCAGCTTCGACTGCATTTACCTTAACTTCGTCCAATGCTGCATTCCGCTGATTTTTGTCTTGTTCAAATTTAGACAAAATCGTGCGGATTGGGGCTTCAGCGCGATCGCGAATAAAGTTTTCCAGGGCCGAGTCTAGGGATGGCCGTTCCTCTACCACCAAATCGATCCCCAATTCCGCCATAATTTCGCGCTGGGCTTGAATCAAGTCACAGGCTGCTTCGTAGCCGAAGTCGATCGCCTCGATGATATCCTGTTCCGGCAATTGGTTAGCGCTGGCTTCCACCATGATTACTCCATCAGGAGAACCGGCTACCACGAGATCCAACTCGCCTTCTTTGATTTCGCTGTAAGTTGGGTTGATGATGAAATCGTCTCCTACCAAACCGACTCGCACCGCCGCCATCGGCCCGTAAAACGGCATTTTCCCCAGCAGTATGGCCACCGAAGCCCCCGTCACCGCCAAAACGTCCGGCGGCACTTGTTCGTCCATCGACAGCGTTGTGGCTACAACTTGGATGTCATCTCGCAGCCAGCTTGGAAATAGCGGGCGCAGGGGTCGATCGATCAAACGGCCAGTCAAAGTCACTTTTTCCGGGGGACGCCCTTCCCGGCGCAAAAATCCACCGGGAATTTTACCGCCAGCGTAGAGTCTCTCTTCGTAATCCACCAACAGGGGCAGGAAATCAATTCCTTCTCTCCCCTGCGATCGAGTCGCTGTCACTAAAACCGCCGTGTCACCTGACTGAATCAAAACTGCACCGCCTGCTTGAGGCGCTAGTAAACCAATCTTCAGTCTAATATCCCGTCCATCGAAGGATATTGACTTGTCTATCTCTACCATGTAGCACTGCTTCCTTATCTACCACATTCTTTCTCTGTCGGGATCGTAACATTACCACAGGAGGTTTGAGAGTCAGCGACTAAAAGACAGGGATAATTCGGTGTCGATCGACTGCCGACGCCTCGATTCTAAGCATTTATACTCTTTTATTTTTCAGGTATTGGGCGATCGTCCAATACCTGAAATAGATGGTAGGATAAATTTTCATTTGTCACTTGTTTGTCACTTGACTGTTGTCAGTTTACTGACCAAGAATTTCAAAGGTGGTACCCGCCACGTGATTTATCCGTGGAATCAATCGAAAGCATCTCAAATCTAAAATCCTCAAGAAAGAGCATTTATCCGTGGGTCAATCTCAAATCTCAAATCTCAAATCACAAATCGATTGACTCCTGAGTAATTCTGTGGTTCGTAAAAAAAAAATACTTTTTACAAAAAAACACTCTTTTTGTAGTAAATTGGGTAAATTATAAAATTATAATCGTTAAATAAGATGGCAATTTTACACGGCACTTGGCTGCTCGACAGCGAAAAAAGTGGGTTATTTATTTGGGGAGAAACCTGGCGGAAAATTGGGGCGATTGACATCATTGAATCGATAAATATTCCGCACCCATTGGCAATGAGCGAAGCTGAATTGAAGACGTTTTTAACTTCCTTGCAGCAGTCTGGAAAACTCAACTGGCAATTACCAGAAACCGCCGAAACTCCCCCAGAAAAAACAAAAAAGACTAGGCGAGCGCCCACCAATAAAAATGCAGAAAATCCCGCCCAAAACTCTTCAATTAAAATACAAATTAGGGCGATCGCACTTCCCACCCAAATCTCAGAATCGAACGCAACTCTGATGCCGCAGCACTCGGCCGCAGCTTTTTCAGAACCTGCCCCAACCGAGGAAATTTACCTTTATCCCTGGCAAGTTGAGGGTTATTTTCTCAACCCTCAAGCAGCTTTTGTTTTTTTGCAATCACTACCGCTTAACAGCACGGAACCCGAGTCTTTTATCGGCTCAGATTTGCGTTTTTGGTCTCATGTTGCTAGGTGGAGTTTGGATTTGTTGGCAAGATGCAAATTCTTACCGGCATTGGAGAAACAGTCCGACGGTTCTGCTATTGCCAAATGGCAACCGTTGTTAGACAGTTCTACAGATACACTCCGCCTCGCCACTTTTGTCAAGCAAATGCCAACTGCTTGCCGAACATATCAATCGAAGGAAGAAGGAAGTTCGGCAACGAGCACTGTACGGGATGTAACGGATGTCAGTCCGATGAAAGTCGGAAGAAGGAAGAAGGAAGAAGGAAGAGGGGAAAAAGAAGCAGAATCCAGTCAATTGCCTTTAGCGGTGGATTTACCGGCGGGGGCGGAGGAATTGGTGTTAGGATTTTTGAGCAGTATTGTAGATAGTCAAGTGCGATCGGCTGGTAGCTCAACTTTAGATATCAAAACAGTTTCTCCTGTGCGCGAGTGGCTGCAAGCTTTGCAGCAGGAATCTGGGATTTTTCAAGTAGAAACAGCAGCCTTGGAAAACTTGGGAAACAAGCTGAATGCTTGGACTGCACCGCTGCAAAATCAATTATCTCAACAAAGTCAATTTCGCAGTTGCTTTCAACTCATACCGCCGTCTCCTGGTAAAGGCAACTGGAGTTTAAATTATTGCTTGCAAGCAGCAGATGAAACCGAATTTTTGGTGGACGCGACAACTATTTGGAACAACTCAGTCGAGCGTTTGGCTTATGCGGGGCGGACAATAGAATTGCCTCAAGAAACTTTGCTCAGCGGCTTGGGTTTAGCCTCAAAACTTTATCCGTTAATTGAACCGAGTTTGCAAGCCCAGCGGCCTCAATCTTGCCAATTAAATCCGCTGCAAGCTTACGAGTTTATTAAGTCTGTAGCTTGGCGATTTGCTGATAGCGGGTTGGGCGTAGTTTTGCCGCCGAGTTTGACAAAGACAGATGGTTGGGCGAGTCGTTTGGGTTTGAGCATTCAAGCGGAAACTCCGAAAGTGACTCCGGCCAAGGGGGGGTTGGGATTGCAAAGTCTGCTAAATTTTAAGTGGGAATTGACGATCGGCGGACAGCGCATTTCTAAGGCTGAATTTGACAGATTGATCGCGTTGAATTCGCCTTTGGTGGAAATTAACGGCGAGTGGGTGGAGTTGCGCGCGCCGGATGTGAAAGCGGCTCAAACTTTTTTTGCCAGCCGCAAAGAGCAAATGACTCTTTCTTTAGAGGATGCTTTGCGTTTGGCGTCGGGCGATACTCAGACGATCGAGAAATTGCCTGTGGTGAATTTTGAGGCTACGGGTCAACTTCAGGAATTGTTGAATACTTTGAGCGATAATCAAGCGGTAAGTGCGATCGCAACTCCGGCTAGTTTCCGAGGACAATTGCGGCCTTATCAAGCCCTAGGAGCAGGCTGGTTAGCATTTTTAGAACGCTGGGGTTTGGGTGCTTGTCTCGCGGACGATATGGGAACCGGTAAATGCGCCTTACCGCAAAGTTTGCTTTTTGTCAATGGTTTTTTACAAAAAGCTGAAAAAATATGGGAAACTTATGCCGGAAAAACAGAATTCGACGGTGAGGGCTTTTGGTCTGAACCTAACGAGCAATTACTGGTAAATTCCATAAATCAGGAAACAGGCAAAATTGTACAGGCGGCTATTCGACGGCTTTACCGCCAGCAAGTGCAAGAAAAGTTGCGAACAATCAAACTACAAGACGGTAGCAGCATCACAATTACCCGCCGCCACAAATTGTTAGGACGCGATGGCTGGACAAATGACCTCAAGGTTGGAGATTATGTTTGCGTTCCTGCTAAATTGTATTGGGAAGGAAAACCGGAAGATCCCGATTTGGTCAAGTTTCTGGCTTGGCAGATTGCTGAGGGATATGAGCAGCGCGCTCAAGCAATGCTCACAATAACGCAGAAAGATGTGGCAGTTCTTGAAGAATTGCGTTTCACACTTCACCGTTTAAGCAAAAAGTATGGGATAAAAATAAATAATCCTGCTGTTCGTACTCCCGGTAAGGAAAGAGCAGCATATTTAGCTGTGTGTAGTCGATCGTACCAAAGCTTTCTTGAGTCTAAAGGCTACGAGTGGGGGAAGCTGTCAGCCGAGAAAAGCTTCCCACAATTTATCATGCAAGCCAATCTTGATAGCATTCGGATTTTTCTCAAAAACTACTTTGATGCTGAAGGTTCTGTCTTTCTTAACACGCGAAATATCGAAATTAGCACCGCTTCGCCTTTAATCATCCAACAACTTTCTACATTGCTGCGGCGCTTTGGAATTTGGCTGCGAATCGCCACTAAACAGAAACGCGCCACCAATGGCAGCGGTATTTTTCGCACGTATTACATCGGCACTTTCGGCGGTAACTCAGCTCGCATATTTTTGCAGGAAATTGGCTTCTGCTATCCAGAAAAACAGCGTAAATTAGAGAAAATTTGCGAAGTTACTGCCAATACAAATGTCGAAGGAATTCCGGTTTCGGATATTGTTGCCGATGCAGTGGAGATGACCAAACTGCCGCTACGGCATTTCGGAATGCACAATCCTGTTTATATTAACGGTTCCCAGCAGTTTTCCCGCATCAGTCTAGAAAAGGTGGTAGCAGGTATGGAAAATGTGCTT
>JAICRN010000018.1 GCA_025937335.1 Microcoleus sp. TY_ISSM_2_bin.22 | reverse complement strand
TGTTTCTGTTTCAAATCCAACCCCTTCATACAAAAGTGCGATCGGCAAATCAAACTCAATGCTTGATAAAGTTACAATCTCTCCAGCAGTGTAAGAATAGTAAAGCCACATTCTGCCCTCGCCCCGACAGTAACGCTCAACAAAAATCTTTTGTGAATCAATCAAGATATACTCTTGCAAAGTCGGAATTTTTAGGTAACAAGTGAATTTTTCATCCCGATCTTTAGCACTTGTACTGGGAGAAAGAACTTCCACAATGATTTTAGGATTCTGAATGAAATTGCGCGAATTAATGTCTTCAGAATCGCAACTGACTATCACATCAGGGTAGTAGTAACGGCTTTGAAAGTTAACTTGCAATTTCACATCTGACACGTTCATTCGACAGCCTCTCGAACGCAGATGCGGACGCAATGCAGTGTAAAAGTTAAGTGCAATATCGTTATGGGGAATTGTACTACCCGTCATGGCAAAAACTTCGCCGTTGACATATTCGTGGCGAATCTCTTGTTGAGCTTCCCATTCGAGATATTCCTCAACCGTCATTTTTTGGGTTTTTTGGGGAATGGCTATCATAACAAAATTTTTTGTAATGTTACTTTGATTATAGCATTAGGCATGGGACAATTGTCATAAAAACCATAGGTCAAAAATCCCCTTCATCTACTTGGAATACCGTCAATCCCAAGCCTCTCCACATATCAACAACTTGCTGGCGATCGTCCAAAACAAATTTAATGTTATATTTCCCTTCCATATGCTGCCGATACAACTCTTCCTTCATAATCGCATCCTTCCTCATATCTCCGGTTTTCCGCAGATAAAGAGCGGCATAATTGACCTCATACTGCTGCAACCATTTTTCAGTTTGAGGCTGACAGTCATCTGTTCGGCCCGACACTACAATAATATGGGCGCTGGACTGCCACTTGCGAACGGTATCTAAAACTGGCGGATTGGGCAAATCGCGATCGCACGTAGAAGCATCAAAAGGATTTCTGCCGTTGAGAAGTGCCAGCGTGCCGTCCATATCAACAATAATTGCATCTGGCAAATCCGGGTTATATTCCGGCGGATCAACGGGAACCCGCACGTACTTATTGTACATCTTCATAATCACATCTTTGCCCACCGAATTAAGCCTTTTCAAATCCCGTTTAATACATTCTTCAACCGGAACTTGCAGGAAAGAATCATTAACTTCGACAACAGCTTTGCCTTTAACCAACTGTTTGATATGCTCGATGTGAGGCCCAAAATTAGTATCATCAACAATGACGTGCTTGCCGCTTTCCAAAGCCATCAAAATAATCGTATCTCTCAACTGCAAAATAAACTTTTCATTTGCCGGCGACCAATGAGAAGCGTGAGCCATTTCTCTGAGCAAATCTTTATTGCTACGCACCCATTTTGCAGGTTCAGACAGCAGCAATTCCCTAGCAAATTGTGATTTTCCCGAAGCAGGTAAACCCACAAGTACAATAACTCTTTTCATGGTAATTGGTAATTGGTAATTGGTAATTAGGCATGAGGCATGAGGCATTGGGCATTAATATTCCCTTTTCCCTCTTCCTTAAACATCTGCCTCACGCTCGATAATTAATCCGTGTATCCGTGTCAAAATCCGTGTCGTGCCTTCTTCTTCACAATCCTAGATGGATGTAATCTAAACCCAATAGCTCCTCTATTTTATGGATCGTAACATCACGGAGAGCCTCTTTCACTCCCGCAACTCTTCGGGCCCGCAAAGAAAACAAAATCCCGGAATACGGCAAATGTTTCACAGCTAATGCAAAATCTTTCTGAACTTCGATATGTTCGTGCTGTCGGTAAGCTTCCTCGATTTCTTCAACTAAAGATTGATATTTGTCCTTAACTTGTTGATACAACTCACTCCACTCAGGAAAATAAGTTAAAAACTCTTCTCCTTCATTAGTTAAAACAATTTCTATCAGGCGGCGGGTCGAAAACCCTTCGCGCAGATGGGAAATCGCGACATATTGCGGAGACTTAACTTTAACTCGGTTGAAGTTAGCGTCGCAGATAATATACCCTTCCGAATCCATCGGGTCTAAATGTTGAGCCGCTTCGATAACTTCTTTCCAGCTAGTTAAAGGATAGGATGCTACCAATTCCCAGCCGTATTTATTCGCCCAAAGACTCGGGTCTGTTTGTAGCAGCGTTTGAGTGTTGCGAACCCCGTGCAGCACGATTTGATTTTTTTGTTGCTGGACAACTATTCTATTGTAAGGCGTCATCAACTCAAAGATAAAACACTCGTCGGTTTCTTGTGGCAATTTATATCCCAATTCTTGCCATACTTTCCAAAAAAGTTCGGCAAAGCTGAACCCAAAACCATTAACTTCGCCGGCGGCGTCGGGAGTGCCGCTAGATTGCACTCTCCATTCTCCCTTGTAAAAATAAATTACAGTTAGAGAACCGTCTAGTTTTTCATAAACTTTGGCATGATTCCAATCAATTGCAGCGGCGTGAATTTCTCCGTAATTAAAAAATTTGTCGTAGGGATAAGAAACTATCTGCCAATCTTGAGATGAATCTAAAATAATGCCTCGGCACTGCTGGACTATTTTTTCGCCCAGGGGAGATTCTATCTGCGAGTATTTCAGACAGACTAGATCGGGATATTGGCGGTGGCGGGTAACTTTGATATGATAAGTTTCGGACAAAGTTTCCAATCCGTGCTGGCGCAAATACTCTTGCAGTTCCACGATCGACTCCTAAATTGCTCGCCTTCTCTATATTATATATGACTTCATATTCTGGCAACCTTGTCAAGATAGTCAACAAACATTTTTCCCGGAAAAGCGAGTGTTAATTTTGTATTTTGAATAATCGTTGTACATAGGTTAATGCGCTTCGCCGCCCACCTAAACTCTTGGAATATTAAGGGAAAAGACCGTGAAGAAAAAATTATTACTTTTGGCGAGTTGTGCTGGTGTATTGACTGCTTTAGTACCTCCCTCGGTTGTTTTTGGAGCCTCGCAATTGTCGCTGCGACAATCGGGAACAACACAAATTGCTCAAGGAGGCACTGCGGTTCCGGTAAGTGAAATTTTGCCAAAGTTAAAAGGCAAAACGCAAGTGCCTATTTTTATTCCCAGCAGGATTCCGGTTTCGCAAAAAATGTACTATCAAACTACAGCAAAAGCAAACAGCTATACTATTTCAATCGACTATAAAGCAGATTGCGGCGGTACGACAGTTTGCTCTTTTGGGTCAATTCAAGGTCAAAAAGGCGGGGAGTTTACTACCAAACTAGAAGGGGTAACTAAGACATTAAAAAATGTCAAACTTGCGGGCGGAGTGAAAGGAGTTTTTCATAACGGTTGCGGGGCTTACTGCACAGCAACTATTCAGTGGAAAACTCAGGGTTTTATGTATACCGTCGCCATTAAGAACGGACGAGAATCTGATTTAATTTTAATAGGAAATTCTGCTATTCAAGCTGGAAAGCGTTAAGTTGGGCAGTCTGGGAGGCACAACTTCTATATGTAGGGTGCGTAAGCGCGCACCTTACCGTTATTGTATGATATATCTTAACTCGCACTCGCCCCTTACAAGATGCTATATTTTTTTGCGCTTACCTACTTCGGGGGAAATCAGGATGAGGGGAAGATGGCTATTTGCGCCGATTTTTGCTTGTGTGGTGACTGCTTTTACGATTCCCTACCCTTCGGGAACCCCTGCGGGGAACGGGATACCTTCGCTTCACGCACCTCAGACACCAAACTCAGCGTTAGCAAGGACTGAACTCCCGATTACAGAAATCCGCTGGTTTAATTATTCCCCTGAAGATAGCTGGCAACCGATACAATTTATTGTGCCCGATCGCAACACTGCAAAATCGGCCGGCAGCCGCAAGTTGCGGTTGTACGATGTTCATATTGCCAAGATGTTTGAGATTTCTCATTTTCTGTGCGATCGCGATCGGGCTTCTGAGGGTTACAATTGGTCTTATCAAGCGGAAAATGGCAATATTGAGATGGGACGCTTCAAAATTAGCTGCAATCTCGCCCGTTCCACAGCCACAGCTTACGGGTTAGGGAAACCAGAAATTACAGTGATTCGCCGCAGCTTCAACCTAAAAAATAGTCGCCCTTCTTTTGCGCTAGAAAAATACTCTATTCCCACTTTTAACATTGCTAAAAATAGAGTTTTGCAGTGGAGGTATTTTGTGCAAAAGTTTCCCCCTATCCCGGATAAATTAGCAAACCAAACTAACAGTATTTTTCCTGCGAGTAACATTTCTAGGCAAATCAAAGGCAAAACGCGAGTGCCTGTTTTTCTTCCGAGCATACTTCCTTTATCTGACACTCAGCAAGTTGATTTTGATGTGCAAGCAGGTTCCCACGGTTACATTGTGGGAATGTATTTAGGCAAAGGATGCCGCGCCGGAGCCTGTTATTTCGGCACAATCGAAGCTAAAAGAAATGAACCGTTTTCGCCTCCTTCGCAATTGCCGCAGGATACTTACAGAAGCGTTGAATTGGCCGGCGGCATCAGGGGGATTTATTTCAATAATTGCGGTGCTTACTGCACTGCTTTTGTTGAATGGCAAAGGCTGGGGGTGCTGTACCGAGTCACGAGGAAAAACGCACGGCAGCAAGAAGTTGTGCAGATAGCAAATTCTGCACTTCAAGCAGGGCAACGTTAAATTTTGGTGGAAATGGAAAAGGTAGGGGCGAGCGAAGCTATCCCGAACGCGCGTGCGTTCCCGCAGGGTAGGGAATCGACCTTTTTCACTCCTCATAAACTTTATTCTGGACAAACTGAATGGTCGCGGTCAAACCAAATGATGTAGTAAACAGACTGAACGCGAAACCCAAATATCCGTTTTTTCTCATCAATTCGCATTTCGGATAACCTCTCATCTTCAGGAATATTGTCAGGCAAAGTCGGATGAATGTTAATCAACTTATAACCAGTTCCCACTGATTCACCTCGTTTTTTTGATCCGTGACCTTTGATTTGGCCCCAAGTATATTTCTCAATTTTCTTTAGTCCTTCAATTAGGTCATTGATTTCTGATGATGTCCAGTCAGACAAAAGCCAACGATTTTTATCTGCATAGCTAAATCTGAAGCTAGGATGATCATCATCTGTACTGCTTGGTCGATTTAACTGAGTTGCTTGCTCTGGAATTCTGCTTGGTTGCTTTTTTTGAGATGGCTTTGGTATTTGACTTTTTTTCCCCACTTACGCCTCCACCAAAGGTGCATAGCAGGATTTCATATCCTCGTGGGAGATGATTTTAGTTGATGTTTCCGCAGGTTCTAATCCCTTGCGGGCGTTGAGCCAAGGTGTCTCTGATTGCGTCAATTCTGCAAGATGTTTAGCACTTAATTCTCCATAAGCATTCCAAACTTCTTCGAGAACCTCGATTTCATCTTCATCAAATTCTTCTTCAAAATTATCGGGAGCTGGAATATCGCTATATTTGTAAGCTTTGTACTCATCCCAAACATCGCGGACAATGGGGCCAGAAACCCAAGCTTCAATATCTCGATCAAATAGCGGCTGGCTTCTAAAGACTAAACTCCAAGCTTGTGCATAATACACGAGCTTTTGCAGTTTCAGAGGAGAAATGGTATCGCCTGCTTCTCGATCGACACGACATAAAAAGTAACGAGCTACGTCAAGAGCACTTTTCATAGTTTTAGGATTTTAGTAATTTGACAAATTCACTTTTGATGCTAAGCTATTTGGTGGCTTTATAAGTACGATCGCAATTTCGATCGCCCTTTTCCCCTCGCAACTACATTTCTCTCCCCAAATCCCCCAACTTTTGAGCTAATTCTTTCTCGCAGCAGCTAAGCTAACTCCTCATGTCAACCAGGTTCATCCGGCTCGACCCTAGGTAAATCTTACATCGCCGGCAGCCTTTGCTTCGGAATGTCGATCGCCCCCATGCCAGCGACACCCAATGCTGGATGCCAAACATCATCAAGAATCACTGCTACGGGCGGTCATACCATTTTAGATTTTAGATTTTAGATTTTAGATTGGCAATGGCTTATTATGTAAAGGTTTGGAGCTTGCCGACCGTTGCATCCTTTTTTCAAACAGGCGGTCAAAATCTGGTATTTCTATTTGATCGCCCGAATTATCCCAACCAGCAATTAAAGTCCCCACCTGCGGTACGCTAGATCAGGTGAATATATTGGCTGATTTCAAGCTATCCTCCGATCGATCTTATGTCCCCAACCACATCTGCTCCTTCCCGAACCGTTCGCATCGGTTCCCGCAAAAGCCAACTCGCTCTCGTGCAAACCCACTGGGTGCAAGAACAGCTACAGAAACACTTCCCGGAACACACTTTTGAAGTCCACACCATGTCCACCCAAGGGGACATAATTCTTGATGTCGCCCTCGCTAAAATTGGCGATAAAGGACTTTTTACCAAAGAATTAGAAACGGGAATGATTAACAATGAAACGGACTTTGCCGTTCATTCCCTCAAAGATTTGCCTACCAATTTGCCCGAAGGTTTAATCTTAGGATGCGTCACCGAACGGGAAAATCCCGCTGACGCCCTGGTAGTTCACTCCAAGCACAAAGACAAGCAACTCGACACCCTCCCAGAAGGTTCAGTAATCGGCACTTCTTCCCTGCGGCGGCTGGCTCAACTGCGGCACCATTTCCCTCATTTTGAATTTAAAGATATTCGCGGCAATCTCAATACTCGACTCGCTAAATTAGATGAGGGCGGTTACGACGCGATTATTTTAGCAGTTGCCGGCCTCGAAAGATTGGGAATGGGCGATCGCATCCACCAAATTATCCCTGCTGAAATCTCCCTTCATGCCGTCGGACAAGGTGCTTTGGGCATCGAATGCCGCGCCGGAGATACAGAAATCATGGAAGTGATTAAAGCTCTCGAACACTCGGAAACCGCCCAAAGATGTTATGCCGAACGCGCATTCCTGCGGGAATTAGAAGGCGGCTGTCAAGTGCCGATCGGCGTAAATACCAAAATAGAAAACGGTCAATTAACCTTAACTGGAATGGTATCGAGTCTCGACGGCAAGCGGTTCGTCAAAGATACTGTTTCCGGTGCCCCCGAGACTGCTGAAATGATCGGAATTGACCTCGCTCACCGCCTGCGGCAACAGGGTGCTAGTGCAATTTTGGAGGAAATATTTGTCCAAGTTCAACGCGGTTCCTAAATCCGAGCGGCATCTATTTGTTAAGGCTTTGAGACGCGAGCTATCGCCTTTAGAAAAAAAAAATAACAGGCGGTTCGCTTTTGCTTTCACAGGTAGAGTAGCAGTCTGATTGTAGATTTTTGGTGGGGATTTTAGATAGGACTTGCGCGATAGATTTCAAAAATATCTGACTAATTTAGGACGCTCCGCACGGGTGTTAATCAACCCGGTTTCTGATGTAAGTCTCGCTTTATGGCCCAAGATTTATGGTAAAAACCGGTTTTTTTTTCGCAAGTCCTAGAATAATTAACATACCCATCCAAAATCTACAATCACACATCCAAAATTAATCAGCAATTTATTTCAGGTAAAGGCAAAATATGAGCGCTAGAGAAATTCAATTAAAGCTGGAATTGAAAAAAGTTCAGCAACTCTACAGCAGAATGCAGGCAGACCAACAAGCTTTGCAGAAGCAATTGAAAGAATTCAAAACTCAAGCAGGAAATTTTTCGGATGTAGTCGAGCAAGTCTTGCCGTCCGTAGTTTCAATTTACGTCATGGATTGGGATACAGAAGAAGAGATTTCTTCAGGGAGCGGCTTCTTTGTATCGCCGGACATAATTGTCACTAACTATCACGTTGTAGAAGATATTGCCGATGAAGATTACTTCTATGAAGAAGATGAAGTCGAACAGGTTTTGGTGGAAACTCACGACGGAAAATTGAGATTAGCAGAGGTGGTGTTTACTGGTAATGCAGAAGAAGATTTAGCATTGCTCTTAATTAGCGATTTTACCTTCGACCAAAACACAGGGGAACAAGTGGAATTCCCCCAAGAATATCCTCCCCTAGAGTTGTCTTTTGATGTGAAAGTGGGAGATAGAGTAATTGCGGTGGGCAATCCTTTGGGGCAGTTTGCTTCAACTGTAACTCAAGGTATTGTGAGCGCTATTCGAGAACCTGACGAGTATGAAGAAGGTGACGAAGAAGATGATAGTGCTGCTGAGGTAAAGGTGTTACAAACGGATGCGGCGATTAATCCGGGAAATTCCGGCGGGCCGCTGATTAATATGGCCGGTCAAGTGGTTGGGGTGAATACGTGGGGATGGGAAGATGCTGATAATATTAATTTGGCGATCGCCTCTGAAGCTTTGGATGATTTTCTAGCGGGATTTGAGGAGACTTTTGAGGACGATTCTCAGAATTAGTCGGGAGTTATCCGCAATATGTCACTCGGGCGTTGGCGTTAGCTTTCGCGATCCGAAGGAAAGCCCGTCCCTACGGGGGCTACGCCAACGAAGAGGATCGCTCTTTTTCTGAGAGGGGATGGAAAAGGCGATCGCTATTTCCTTAATTACATACTGATTGCTTTGCGTGCAGTTTTACTAATGCGTAAAGGCGAGCAAACTGCATACAATTTTTGATGTTTACCGTCCCTCAGAAAGTGACAGATAAATTTGATTAGATCGTGAAAATTCTCGCGAGAGGGTACTCCTGGCAATCGCTCTTTTTTTCACCGCATAGCGATGCGGATGGAAAAAGGGCGATCGCATTCTTGAGTAAACTGCGATCGCTACAGCAATTCAGATTTATAGTTGTTTTTGAAAGGCGCGTTAATATTGTGCCGCTCCCCATTTAAACTTAATCTAGACTAACAATCTCAAGGAACACAAAAAAATAATGCGTATTTTATTTGTATCCGCCGAAGCAGCACCCCTCGCCAAAGTGGGCGGTATGGGCGATGTCGTCGGCGCTTTGCCGAAATTTCTGCGGCGCATGGGTCACGATGTCCGCATCTTCATGCCCTACTACGGTTTCATCCCCGACAAAACGGACGTTCCCAAAAAACCTGTTTGGGATGGGTCTGCCATGTTCCAAAGCTTCTCGGTGTTTGAAACTGTTTTGCCGGGAACCGATGTACCTTTATACTTATTACAACATCCATCTTTCTTGCCGCGCCGCGTTTACGGCGGTTTAGATGAAGATTGGAGGTTCACTTTCTTTGCCAATGCTGCGGCTGAATTTGCCTGGAATCATTGGAAGCCCCAAATTATCCACTGTCACGACTGGCATACGGGGATGATACCTGTTTGGATGAGCCAAGACCCCGATATCAGCACGGTTTTTACTATTCACAATTTAGCTTATCAAGGGCCGTGGCGCTGGCGTTTGGAGCAGATGACTTGGTGTCCTTGGTATATGCAAGGTCACAATACAATGGCGGCCGCAGTACAGTTTGCCGATCGAGTAAATACAGTTTCGCCGACTTACGCCGAGCAAATCAAAACCCCAGCTTACGGGGAAACTTTGGAAGGCTTGCTTTCTTACATAGGCGGCAAAGTTTCGGGCATTTTGAACGGAATTGATACAGAATCTTACAACCCAGAAACTGACAAGTACCTTCATCAACAATTCAGTGTTGATACTATTGAAAAGCGCCCAGCTAACAAAATTGCCCTGCAAGAAGAAGTCGGTTTGGAAGTGAATAAAAATGCCTTTTTAATGGGCATGGTGACGCGGCTGGTAGAACAGAAGGGATTGGATTTGATAATTCAAATGCTCGATCGCTTCATGGCCTATACCGACGCTCAGTTTATTGTACTCGGAACGGGCGATCGCTACTACGAAACCCAACTTTGGCAAATGACAGCGCGCTATCCAGGCCGGATGTCCACCCAATTACTCTACAACGACGCCCTCTCCCGGCGCATTTACGCAGGCTGCGACACCTTCCTAATGCCCAGCCGTTTCGAGCCCTGCGGCATCAGCCAAATGCTAGCCCTCCGCTACGGGTGCGTACCAATGGTTCGTCGCACCGGCGGTTTAGTCGATACCGTTTCCCACCACAACCCGATCGACAATACCGGTACCGGTTACTGTTTCGATCGCTACGAACCCCTCGACTTGTTCACCTGCATGATCAGAACTTGGGAAGGTTTCCGCTACAAAGATAAGTGGAAAGAACTGCAACAGCGCGGCATGAGAGAAGATTTTAGCTGGGATATTTCGGCACGGAAATACGTCCACTTGTACAGCGATATATTGGGACTGCCGCCAGAAGAAACTGCACCGGAACCAGAGGCAGAATTGATCGTTGGTAAGGGTTAATCTTCGTAAGGTGCGTCAGTCGGTGTTTGATTCAACTGAATCGAAGGGCGATCGGCTGACGCACCCTACAGCTTAGTAAGGTGCATCAGTCAATCGATTGCGCGATTTTAGATTTTAGATTTTAGATTAAAGAATTGAAGCATTGACCCCACGGATAAATTTGGGGGCTGGTATCCTGGATGCTTTCAGTCAGTTTTTGATTCAATTTAATCGATCGACTGACTGCTGACTGCTGACTGCTGACTGCTGACTGCTGAGAAATTAATCAACAAATAAATCGAGAGGTAAATGACCGTAAGTGCCACTAACTCCACCTTCTGAGGAAGATTGACACGACACCAAAACGCCCCGGTAAGTTCCGGGATAGCCGTCAACATAATACGAACCCTTCAAAGTATTGAACTTAATATAAACCGAACCAGTAAATGAAGAGACAGCATTGGGATCTAAAACAGCTTGATATCCCAAAGCTTTCAAATAAGCTTCTAAAGCTAAAAACCCCTCATCCGTCGAAGAAGCGCACACTCCCAACATTTGATAATCCGACAAACTTGCTACTAGCAAAATCGCTTGACGGAGTGCCTGTTTTTCCAGCGGCGATGCTACAGATTGCATATCCAGACAAGTGAAATCTTTGAGGATTTGCTGTGCTTCTTCAACAGTTAGGGTAGTCGAGTTTTGAGTAGACATGAATTGCTCTGATATTTCCCAAAATTACGATCGACACTCGGGTACTCGTCAACGAATTTCTGCCATTGCAACCCTCTATCGACGGCGGTAACACTTGCACAAGTCATAATTATAGCCCATTGTGTGCTCGGGCAATCAATTCGGGCGATCGTCTTCGTTGGCGTAGCCCCCGTAGGGACGGGCTTTCCTTCGGATCGCGAAAGCTAACGCCAACGCCCGTATCGCACAAAAAATCTAGTAGTTTTTACCCGTGTTTTCAAGTTTAGATCAGTCCGCGTTTTTTCAGCTTTGCTAGAGCATCTTCTGCCGCATTTTTCTCAGCATCTTTTTTGCTTTTGCCTTTACCTTCTCCATAAAGTTTCTCTGCAACATAAACTTTAGCGAGGAATTCCGGCTTGTGGGGTGTGCCTCCTGCTTGGACTGTCACGTATTTGGGGGGAGTCGTGTCACCATTGGCCTGTACCCATTCTTGAAAGCGATTTTTCGAGTCTACAGTCGATCGAGTTTCCACAACATTTTCGGGAACCGAATCAAACATTTGTTGCACAAAGTTGCGAACTTTGTCCATGTCTTGCGTGTCGAGATAGTAAGCGCCAATAAATGCTTCAAAAGTGCTGCTGAGCAAATTTGGATTAGTAATCCCACCTTCTCGATAAGCTCCTTTTCCGAGCCGCATTTTTAAGTCTAAACCTATTTCAGTAGCAAATCTGGCTAATTGTTTTTCATCTACTAATGCAGAACGCCGGCGAGTCAGTTGGTCTTCTCCCATTTCTGGATGACGCTGATAGAGATATTCGCCGCTAAGAAAAGTCAGCAAAGCATCGCCGAGAAATTCTAAGCGTTCGTTGTCTTCTTCGCGGAATGTGGGGTTTTCGTTGACGTAGGAACGGTGGGTGAGGGCTTGGCGCAGCAGTTTTTCATTTTTGAATTCGGGAAGGGTAATTTTGAGTTCTTGTGTTGGATTAGTTAATGGCATAGGAGTTTTGTAATGGTTATTGTTTTTGGAGTTGGATGTTATTATGTGAACATGAAATAGCCGCAAATAGCGGTTGGTTTGGAGAATCTAGTTTATCAAATAAACTGGATTTTTCTATCTGCGGTGAGGTAAATTTTAACAGATATTTGGCCGTTATACTATTAGCCCGCTAGTCCGTCAGTCCGCCATGGGTTTTAACCCCTTGCTTATAGCTAAAGTCCTCTTAAGACGACTGAAAATTGTATTTTTTAACTGTCAGTCGGTTTTAACCGACTTTAGCTATTAGACAGGGAATTCATTCCCTGGCGGACTGTGTTGCTTCAAGCAGATAATTTATCTGCTTCTATTGATAACTATTTTTGATTTTCAAGTTTCGCTTTCAATCCTGCACACAAACTAGACAATTCGTCTACATCATGAAAGTTATCCTCACCAACAAGGTTAATCAGTTTTTGGCTTGCACTTTGACGCCGTGCAAAAACGATGACTGTTATACCCAAAGCATTCAAAACGGTGATTAAACCTGCAAAGTCCCGATCTGCTAAGCCTAGGACAATTATGTCAGGAGAAGGCTTAGTTGCAACTCGTTTGATACAGTCAAACACCAATTGTTTATCTGCACTATTTTTGCCTGAATCGGGAACATCAACGCCAATAAAACCCAGCTTTTCTAGCCGAATTTTGTCGTTAACTTGATTTTTGTGCTGCGAGTTATAGTAATTTTTCGGCGGTTCTAAACGCCCTTTTGATTTGGCAAAACTGACCAATAATTCAGCTTGCTTTTGGTTTAAGTGGACACCCTGAGAATCCAAAAACATGGCAACTAGCTGAGACTGGGTTTGTTGTTTGCCTGTGGTTCGATGATTGTCCGTCATTTGATTATGTCCTACAAAGGGGTTGACTGGACAGCCTCGACCTATCGTGCCTCTAGCATTAAGGGAGTTTTGTCTATGGGTTTGCTCAAAAATGAACATCTCCGCGCAAGACAATCTGTTGCCACAAAACACTTTGATTTTGTAGGGATTTGATTAGCGTCTTAGCTACAGGGTTTACAGAACTGGAACGAGTTTAGTAGCAGCCCGTTGAAGGGAAATGGAACTCAATAATGTTTCGATTTTCTCAAGCTTGTATGAACTTGTTAAAACGACATTAGACGTACTTTCCGCTCAACGGGGTGCTAGAAACTTGCCCCAGTTTTATAAACCGTGTAGCTAAGACGACTCAATCAACATTCCTTGATTTTGAATGCGATATTTAGTTTTAGCTGTGCTTTTAGGCTAGCGTTCTAATTATTTGATGTCAAGTATTAACTCAAAATAATTTTCTTACATCCTGACACATCTCACTACGGTTTTCGCCAATTTGACACCGATCGACCCTCCCCACATCAAAAACCCTCTCCCCCTCCCCCGCGAACCCCTCTCCCTGCGGGCCTATCCCGCTTATCTCCGCCATTTGAACAGTAAATGTAAAAATATGTTGCAAAGTTTGTACTGCTGTGTTAAGTTTAGTTACATAAGGTTGAAATTAAACGAGGTTTATGGTCATGGAAAACAAAGACGCAAAAGTTGGCTTCACTGAGTTTGCTGAAACCTGGAACGGCCGTTTGGCAATGCTGGGCTTCGTTATCGGCTTAGCTACCGAATTCCTCACCGGTCAAGGCATTCTCTCTCAAATCGGTTTGATGTAATCAGCTCTTCTGCATACAATACAATAGCTGAAATTCAGCCGATCGACCCCATCACAAGTGCAAAAGCCCCGCCGCTCACAAGTCCCCTTCACTTCACACGGAAGGGGCTTTTGCATTTTTTATTAAAAAATCCAACAAATGGCACAATCAAAAATGTTTTCCGTCTCAATATTTATCTCGAAACCCACTCCAGCAAACTAAGCAATTCCTACCGAATCCAATATCCTCAATTTAGGAGTCAAAGCAGGAAGCTTCACCAAACCGTCCCGTTTGTGAGTCCGCGCACTGTGACCTAAAATCATTTCCGACAGATCCGGCATTTCCTGCCAGCAGTGCGAGCAGAACCAATAAACGCGATTGTGGCGAGCGTGGCGGAGCAATTGAGACGAGCAACAAGGGCAACTATTCATGATATTTTAAACCTTCTTTAAGATATGGATCGATAACCAAATCATTACAGAGATTGACGAATGCCCGAGCATCTCCACTCCAGACACAACAATAAAAAATCTCTTTCACTCACAACTTTGAGTGTCTCGCAAGTAGCATTTTTGGAGACCGAACAGCAACACCACAATCAGAAGCTGAACACTCCAAGGAGCCCAAGAGAAACCCCAAAGAAAACAACCCAGTCCGCCTAAAGCCACAAGAACAAAAATATCTTGAGATGTTTGCCAGTAAATCCAGACTGCCACCAGAGAAACTATTAGTAGCAAAATATAAGCTGAGGGCATAGTCGTCTTCTCCCAATGTGTCTGCAAACCGTCAGGAGCGATCCCTGACGATGTGCTTAAACTTAAAACTAAAACCTGAAGAACTTATGAAGATAAGCGAGCTGTCACAAAAAGTAAAATACTCCTGCCAGTTTATATTTTGCCGAGAAATCATCAGGAATATTCAGTTCATTGTTGAGGTCGAATCTGCTTAAATGAACGCACTACCAATAGGGAATTAAGCATCGCCTATTGGTATCAATTTTACCTCAAATACTGACAGTGTTGAAACGCCTGCCTGCCGGAATCTGGTTTTTAGTGTTAAGCTGACAGGACGAAAGACACGGGGCCTCAGTCCTTACACTTATGCTGTGCGATCGACCTGATTCTATCTGAGGCACAATACCAAAGAAACCAAGTTGTTTTAACTCTCTTTGCCTGCCAGACTAATGCTTGAAAAGCGGCACAATTCAATGAGGGCGATCGATCTATTCTTGCTCCCAGCCCAAAGCTTCAGCGACCTGAGCCGCCAAAAACATCGGTTCAAAAGGCTTAGCAATCACGCTCACTACCCCTAAATCCGCGAACATTCGCCTGTCCCCAGCGAGAGCTTTAGCCGTCAATAAAATTACCGGAATGTGCTGCGTAGCTTTATTAGCTTGTAACTGTAAAAAAGTAGTAGGCCCGTCTTGGTCGGGCATCATCACGTCCAACAGAATAGCATCAGGCTGTTCGGCAAGAGCCTTAGCAACACCCTCGCGGCCAGAACTCGCGGTCAGGACTTCCCAGCCCCCCACCATCTCAAGACTGACTTGAGCCACTTCCCGAATATCTTCCGCATCGTCAATAACCAAGATGCGCTTGGTAGTCAAAATTAACATCTTTTTAGAAATGAGAACTGATCGCAGACTAGAGGCGAAATGTGAATTTTTTGTAAAACAAATTATCTTACCCGATCGGACTTTACAGTAAATTTTCAAAACTGTATAGCAGGTGTTGAAGGCTATAGCGGCGAAGCTGAGCAGGTAAAAAGAAGGAAGACAGCAGTTGCAATCGACCGCAAGGGTTTCAACAATTAACAACATCCTAACCGTCCGGTGCGATTGGTGTAAAATCTCCACCCCAAAAAAAGCCGCTTTTCGACCTCAAATCGCGATTTTTACCCTCAGTCCCCGAACGACAGAAACGGCTGAGATTGTTTGTAGATGATTCGAGCCCAGAATCTCCACAAAATCAGTAACTTTGAGTAAACCTAGGTAGAAATTAACTTTCCGTTGCTAGCCCCTCCCTTAGAACTGGCAGACTTAAGAAAAAAGTGCTGCCCTCTCCCAAAACGCTCTCCACCCACATCCGGCCCCCGTGCTGCTGCACGATACTGCGACAAATAGCCAGCCCCAAACCAGTTCCTCCCTTCTGCCGAGAATCAGAAGCATCAACCTGTTGAAAGCGTTCAAAGACCATCTCCAGTTTGTCTGCCGGAATGCCCCGTCCTTGGTCTTTAACAGCAATCACGATGGACGAGCTCGATACTGGCAACTGCTGATTGGCGGCGGCATTCTCAGGAGACAGCAAAGACGGGGACGACACCGACTTTTGCCCTGCTTTTTCTACCAAATCCGCAGTGGGGGTCAACTCCGCGCTCAGCCAAACCGTAGCCCCTGAGGGAGAAAATTTGATTGCATTGCTAAGCAAATTAGTCAAGGTCTGAATGAGCCGATCGGGAACAGCCCGCAATTGCGCTCCCACAGGCCTCACCGACAGAGTAACTCCCGCCTCCTGAGCCATTCCTTGCATCTCGTCGGCCGCCTGCAGCATCAGCTCAGCGACATTGCAAGTTTGTTTGATGGCAGTGCTGTAATTCGACTCCATCCGCTCTAAATCTAGGATGTCGTTGATCAAGCGCACCAAGCGGTCAGTGTTAGTGACAGCAATCTCCAGCATCCGCTTGGCTTTCTGCGGGTAAACGTCAAGCAGGCCGCTGTTGAGGAGGCCCAAGGCACCGTGAATCGAGGTCATGGGCGTCCGGAGTTCGTGGCTGACAACAGAGATGAATTCATCTTTCATGCGCTCGACGGCAAGCCGATCGGTGATATCTTTGAAAGTCACCACAGCTCCAATAATTTCGCCTTGTTCTCGCATCGGAGCGACAACGTACTCAACCGGAAAACTGCTGCCGTCTCGCCGCCAAAAAACCTCATCGGTGACGCGCCGCGCCTCTCCGTCTTCCAAGGTCGCTAAAATTTGAGAACTTACCCGGTTCGGCAGCAGTTTGGCCGGGGGTGGCGGTGCGGCGCAGCCGGGGGCAATTTCAGCGCCTGAATTAATTTCTGTTGCAGGTGACAGTTGCTCGATCGCCTTTGAGGATTCTTCCTGTGAACGGTGTAAGCTTTCATAGAGCGGTCGATCGATCAATTGCTTCGATTCGCAGCCGGCCATTCTCACCGCCGCAGGATTGACAAAAGTTACTTTTCCATATTTGTTCAACCCGCAAATTCCTTCTCCTGCTGAGAACAAAATCATTTCTGTTTGGTGGCGGAGTTGTTCAAAGGCTTTTTCGACTCGCTTGCTGTCGCTGATGTCGCGAGCGATGGTGGAAACGCCCGTTACCGCTCCTGTGGCGTCTTTAATCGGAGAAATCGTCAGGGAGACATCTATTTGTTGGCCGTCTTTGCGCAAGTGTACGGTTTCGTAATGGTCGATGCTGGCTCCAGCCCTAATATTTTCGAGAATTTGGGGCATTTCCTTGGGGCGTTCGGGTATTGCTAAAATCTCGATCGACTGTCCCTTGATTTCCGCCGCGCAGTAGCCGTAAATCTTCTGTGCTCCTGTGTTCCAGCTCTGAATTGTCCCGGTGAGGGTTTTGCTGATTATACCGTCGTCGGAAGACTCGACAATCGACGCTAAGCGCACGAGTTCGTCTCTAGCTTGCTTGTATTCCGTGATGTCGCGGCCCAAAATCACGATACTTTTGCGTCTGCCGTCGGGGTGAAATACGGGTACTTTAATCACGTCGTAGATTTTCACAGTACCGTTTGAGCGGGGAATCACTTCTTCTCCCCTAGAAAGCTCACCTTTTTCCCACGCTTCTCTATCGCTCACCTCGCACGCTTGTAGGGCCTCCCGATAAAAACTGCTGAGTTCTCCTAGCTGAAAATCTTTAAGGCCGCGGTAGTCTATTTGTTCTAGCTCGAACACTTCCAATATCGCTTGATTTGCCTCCTGCCACCTGCCTTCGCCATCTTTGAAGCAGACAATATCTGGCATGGCATTCATCAGCAAGTCGAGATAGGAGTTTTCTCGCCGTGCAGCTTCTACCTCCGCCCGCTTGGCTATTTCCCGCTGCAAGTTTTCGTTTGCCGTTTGCAGCGACTCGATTAACAAACTTTCTGTAAAAGTGCGTTCTTTAATTACTTCCTGAAGTCTGTGGAGTTCTAGCGACAGCCGCCTGCGGGCCAACAAATTCTCTACCCGCAAGTGCAGTTGGGCGGGTTCGGCGGGACTTACTATCAAATCGTCTATTGTGCGTTCGAGTTGTTTGGCCGGCAGTGAAAATGGCTGCTCAAAAAGAGCAGGTGTTTGGGATTTGCTAAGGAGCAAGAACGGTAAAAATATCGGCTCGGCAGCAGCTTTTAATCCTTCTAACAGCAGCCCGATGCGATCGAAATTTGCCTCGTCGAGAATGCACAAGTCAAAAGCGATTTGGGGAAAGGGAAATTCGGAGTTTGGATCTAAAGCGCGATCGAGTACGATCACCTCATGCTCCGTTTTGAGGTGTGCGATCGGCAAATTAGGTTGTTGGTGGCGATCGACCAATAGTAAAATGCGGCTCATTAGTTTGTTAATTTCCCCATGACTAATGATATTATGTCCGGTAAATTAACCATTATACGGTTTATAGTGAGGACTTTATTACTCTTTTTTATTAGGACTAAAGCCCTCGCTACAAACAAATTTTATAGCGCTACATCGACCGGACGCGATCGAAACGATCCAGGCATTAGGTAGCCAGAGTTGAAGCCCCAATAAAAAAAAGTGATAATTATTTAATTGTTTGTTCGTTCAAAAAATGACAGTTGACTAATTCAGTGGGCGGGGGCGGGTTTATACGATCTATTTGGGTTCGCAGTTCTATGAAAGCTGGTGAAACCCGCCCCTACAGACAGATGACTGATGACTAATGAATAATGACTTTTTACGGCATTCCGATCGGAATCAAAGTATCTTCCGGCATATAGCTAGAGTAACGATCCCCTTCCGATAAAACCGCAATCAGTCGCAGCGACCAGTCGGGCATAATCTGCAAATCCGCCCAAGGCACTGCTACCTCCAAACATTTATCCAGTCCCACTTGGGCCCGGCTGAGGCGGGGCTGCCACTCATCGCCCTCTCCTGCTTCCTGAAACCAAATCGATTTCGTCAGCAAATTAATCTCTAACTGATGGTGGAATCGATAGTTTAGCGGTGCTTCGTCGGGCAAACCCGACAGCGGAATCAGACTGTTGTGCATCGTGCGATCGGGATAAAACCACAACAAATTTAACTGTTGCGGGCAATCAACTCCCGGCCGCACCCCTGCCTTGAAGTCGGCGCGAATGTAAAAATTCAAGTGGTCAACCCCGTACCAAAGCCGCTGAATTGCCGAACTCCGGTGCATCGTACCCCTTGCTCCCCCAACTTCAATCCGGCCGGCTTTGTCCCAATCCTGTTCGTTGCCGATACCGTCAATCACCGGGTGAATAAAGCTCAGCGGCAGGTGGTCGCCTTGAACCTGGTGCACCTCTACTTGCCGCCGCACTTCCGGGGGTACCGGCTCGCCTAGAGCTTCGTAAATCGCCGCTACGTGTTCGCGGAATAGCTGGTCGAACATGGCATCTTGGTTCGACGTGTGGCCTTCGCCAAACCACCAGAACCAGTCGGAACCTTCGGCAGCGTAAAGCGCTTCCCAAGCTTCTGGGTTGCTTTCTTCTGTGGCCTCTGGATGGTTTGCCAGCATTTGTCTGGCGGGCCCTAACAAGTCCCAAGCGCGATTTTTCGCGGGATCGCCGATCCAAGTTGTGAGGGAACCGTCCACCCAAGAACCGGTGTGCAGTTGGGCTGCGGGAATTGTTTCGGTTGCTGGGAATTTGTCGAGAAATTCCGAGACTGTGACTAATTTGATATCTGGATTGTCGCTGAGAGTTTGATAGAGGGATTCTAAGAACGGTTTGCCGTCTTGGGGATAGAATTCCCAGCAATTTTCGCCGTCTAGGGCGATCGTCACTAACCAGGGATTTTCTAAAGCTGTTTGGCCGCCGGACTGTCGGTGTTTGAGAGTTCTGCCGATCGCTTCTAAGTGTCCCACTAAATCTGATGCTGCTTTTTCCGGTTCCATCGAACCGTAGGTAAACCCGATCAAGTCGGACAATCTGTGGTCTCTAAATACGATGGCTAAATCGCCGTCAGGAGTTTCTAAACGGTAAGGGCGATATAAAAATTCTGGTTCGTAGACATTCCCTGTCGCGTCGCGGTTGAAAAAGTGTTTAATTGTCCACCCCAATACTGCTTCGTCCGAGACTATCCATTTAAAGCCTTGTTTGGCAATGTATGGCAAAATTTCTGGGCTGACTGCTTGTTCCGACGGCCACAAACCGCGCGGTTGGCAATCAAACCGGTCTTGATACATTTCCCAGGCTTTTCTCAAGTGTCTGGGAATATCTTGTGCCCACTGAAACCGGTGTTGTGGCAGCGTCATGTTTGGAATGGCTATGCGGCCGCCGTTGGTGTCGGCAAGCAGCGGTAAAATCGGGTGTGTGTAGGGGGTTGTGGAGACTTCCAACTGTCCCTCTGCTTGCATTTTACGGTGCTGGGGAATGATGCGGGTGAGGATTTCTTTTTGTTTTGAGTAGATGTTTTTTCTGTCTGCCAAACTAAAATTTTGTCCTTGTTTGAGCCACCCTGCAATCTCGGGGTCGTCCCAAAACATCGGGTCAATCCAAGCTAAATTGTGCCAGGCCAGCAAGTCGCTAAAATCCTGCAATTTCCAGTTTGCCAAACACCACTGAATGCCTTTTTCCTGCCGCTGAGTGTAGAGTTGAGCGTAGCGGGGATGCGGCTGAATCAGGGTGTGGTAATTGGCGTCAAAGAAGTGTTCTAAAATAAACTCTTGTTCTTGGACGTTTAAATCCTCGGTTCGCTTCAGAGTTACCGCCAAGTAAGGGTCTAATGCTCTGTCTGCGATGCAGTCTTCTATCTGCAAAATCAAGGACGGAACCAGGTTTACGGTTTGATGAAGTTTGGGATATTTTGCCAGCATTAGCACTAAATCCAAGTAGTCTTTGACTCCGTGCAAGCGCACCCAAGGCAGTCGGTATTGAGCCTCTGTGGAGTTAGCTGATACTCGGGATTTGTACAGCGGTTGGTGTTGGTGCCAAATGAAGGCTACATAAAGGGGGTGAGACATTGGTAATTGGTAATTGGTAATTGGTAATTGGT
>JAICRN010000551.1 GCA_025937335.1 Microcoleus sp. TY_ISSM_2_bin.22 | reverse complement strand
TTTGGCTGCTGTGCGGTTGTACACAGCCACGGAGAAGCCTCTGCTTTCGACGTTGAGCGCTAGGTTCTCGCCCATCACTGCTAGACCGATTAAACCAAAATTTTGCTTTGTCATGCTAATAACCCGCTGGTTTTTCCCGCTTGATGATAGGTTTGCGAGAGAGGAAAGCGAGGCGGGGTGTAGCGCTTTCCTGTGGACTAAAAGTATCGGACAATAGACCTATGAAGTTTAAGCTAACATCTTGCACCATTGTCAATCAGTCTTTCACTCGAAGGGCAGGATGCCCACCCCACAAGAAAATTTTCTCTTTGCTTCACAGGCATCTTGCCTGTTCTCGATCGCGGTGCAAGATGTCAGTTTAAGTGTATTTTTATATTCTAAAAATTGATGTTTGGTGAATCAGTAGGGTTTTTTTAAGATTTAAGGGATATTAATGACGCGGGCAGGTGATGATAAGGCAGGTATTATGTCGATCGCAGTAACGGTAGATACAAACAACCGGACATTTTAAGGAAAATTGAGGAGACTGTTGTAACTATGGAAGATTTGCAGTATCTCGCGGCCTGGGTGAAGGAGCAACACGCTCGCGAGTATATTTTGACTTGGCTGCTGAGTCAACAGGGGCTGTGGTGGTCGGATGGGGATATTTATCAGGCCGTTTTGCAAAAGTCGGGAAAGCTTTTGAAAGCTTATGTTCAAAAAAGGCAAGCGGGAGAGTTATTTGAGGGAATTTCGGAGAAGTTGGGAGGAGATGAGAATTGGGATGATTTGGCGGCGAGTTTGGCGCGGATTGTTGCTGTTTATCAAGAGGAATTATCGCATTTGCAAGAGCGCGATCGCAAGGGGGATGGGGTAAAAAAAAATTTGATTAGCCAACCGTTGACTGGAGATCCTTTGCCGCTTTTGGAGGTGCAGCAAGCTTTGCCCGATCCTTATGCGGATACGTTGACGGGGAGATAGTCAACTGTTGACTGTTGACTGTTGACTGTTGGCTGTTGACTGTTGACTGTTGACTAATAACTAATGACTGCTGACTAATAACTAATAACTAATGACTGCTGACTAATGACTGCTGACTAATGACTAATGACTAAATATAGCTGCTAGCTTGACGGGTGAACATTGAGCAGTAAATTCCGTTTGATGCTATCAATTCGTCGTGAGTTCCTATTTCTGCTATTTTACCGTTTTCCATCACGGCGATGCGATCGGCTATTTTGGCTAATCCCAATCTGTGACTGATGACTATTGTTGTTTTCCCGGCGGCTATTTGGCGGAAGATGCTGTAAATTTCGTGTTCTGTCTTGGGGTCTAGGGCGGCGGTTGGTTCGTCAAAAATTAGCACTTCGGCTGTAGAAAGCCGCATTAAGGCGCGGGCGATCGCAATTCTTTGCCACTGTCCCCCCGATAAGTCTATGCCGTCTTCTAATTGTTTCCCCAACGGAGTCTCTAAACCTTGCTCTAAACTATTGACTTTTGCGCTAATTCCTGCTTCGGAAATAGCTTCGTTAATTGCGGTGTCATCTGACAGGGAAAGCAAGTCGCCGAAACCGACGTTTTCGCGGACTGTGGAGGGGAAACGGGCGTAATCTTGCATAACGACGGCGATGCGCGATCGCACGTATGCTAGAGGGTACGATCGCAAATCTTTGCCGTTCCAGTCGATCGTACCGCTTGTCGGATCGTACAGGCGGCCGAGGAGTTTGCCAAGGGTTGTTTTACCCGCGCCATTTTCACCAACAAGCACTAGCATTTCACCCGGATTAATCGTTAAGTTGATATCTTCAACTGTGCTTTTATTGCTACCGGGATAGCAGAAAGATAAATGCTTAATCTCAATGCCAATTTTATTTTTTGTGGCGCGGGCATCTTGCCCGCGATCTTGTAATTGATTGGTGGGGCGGGCATCTTGCCCGCCTTCTGGTAAGCTAGGCAGGCGAGACGCCACATCTCCAAGCGGAGACTGCAATTCTGGTTTAAGTTCCAACAGTTGAAAAATCGGGCTAACGCCGAGGGAAATATCGTACAAATTAGTATAATTGCCAATCAATAATTGCAAACTTTGCTCCACCTGGACAATCAAACCCGAATAAAGCGCCACATCCCCCAAAGTATAGCGCCCTCCCAAAGCTCCGATTACCACATAAACAAATGGCAACGCTACTCCGATTCTACTAAACACTGACCAGAAAAGTACAACAATTGCTCCTTTTTTTCGGATGCGCTGCATCTCGCTAAAAAACTGCAAAAACTGACCCTGCCAGCGTTTTAGCCAAAGTTCCTGCAAGCCAAACAAACGCAATTCTTTAGCGTATTCTTCCCCCGTCAAGACTCTAGCGGATAAGTTCATCTCGCGGCTGATTTTAGCTTGCTTTTTTTGAACTCTCCAGATGATTCTGCTATATTTTCTTTTGATGTAAATTGAGGGAGATGATGAAATCAACATCAGGACTGGCACCCACCAAGCTATGGTAGCAGCAAGGCTAATAGATGGAATAAATATAAAAATTCCTGTGATGGTCATGCTGAGGGTAAATGCTAGTTGCTGTATTTTGGATACTCCGGTTTTCGCGAGTTCTACTATATTTAATAGTTCGGGGTTTTCAAACAGGGCGATATCGTCGAAATTGGCGACTTTTTCCAGGACTTTTCCTTCGACAAAGCCTTGAACGCGATCGCGCAAAGATGTCGCTGCAAAAGAGCTCATTGTTTCGAGGGAGTCGCCGATTAACTTGAGACTTAAGACTCCGGCAATACTCCACAGCAATATTGGCCGGGAAAGCATCAAAGCAAAGGGCTGTGCTGTTTGGGTTTGCGACAGCAACCGAGATACTTCATCAATGATTAATTTATCTAAAAATAGCACGGCAGAGGGGGCAGCACCGCGAATAATGTTGAGTAATATTAAATTGCGGAGTTCTATTGGTGCGGCTTTGATTATCAGGCCCAAGCTGCGCCACAGAGCTTGGAATGTGGTAATTTGGATGGGTTGCATAGTTTGTGGGTAGGTGTCGGGTCTACTCATCTCCGGACGGTATATTGTAACAGTAGTTATTAACTGTTTGCCAAGCCTTGATAAGGCGCAGTATTGGTCTTTCTCCTCAATTTTCCCAGGTTGGTTGAAAATTTATGAGTGCATTAATAGCTCGTTCCAAACTGGGGGAATTAGTCTGTGCTGACGCAACCTGCCAACTTTGATTGACAAACTGGATGAGTTGACCATTGTAGTCTTTACCAATTTTTGCCGTACTATTAGGAGGCGGGACGATCGCATCCCGCAGATTTCGCTTCCTTGACTTTTTAGCCAGATTGATTAAAAGCTGCTTGGGGTCAGGAATTCGATCCGCGTCGCCAGGAATCAAGTCTACTGAAATACCCAGAAATTCGGCAAATGCCGATCGATGTGCAAGTAACCACGCTTCCACTTCTTTAACAGCAATCCGAAACAGCAGATTAGGATGTTTTGGTTGAGTTAACCACTCGGAAATAATTACTAACGGGCATTCTGCATTATCCAAATCAGTTAATACTAAGTATGGCATTCCCTTGGCCGCATAATTTAATCCCGAAATAATCTTTTTAATTTTGCCATATCCTCTCTGATTCAAGCACTGTCCCACTGAAAAGGGACGTTGAGACTGTTTGAGCATTTGTTTAAGAACTGCTTCACTCAGTGCATCCTCAAACACTAAATTGATGGGAATATCCGTCATTTGAATAAACTCAGTTTTTCAATCGCGGGCGGTGCTGTAAGAGGAAGTGCAGCATCAGCTATGCTTAAACCTCCTTCTAATAGCATTTTGATTTGTTCATTACTTGAAGCAAGTTTTACCTGAGTTCCTTCAGGAGTCGGTGTCATTAGCAGCACCTCTTCGCCGCCAATGCCTTTGTCTGAGAGCAAATCAGCACTATGGGTACTAAGAATAACCTGTCGCTTTTTCGGGCGCTGAAGGCGATAAATCAGAGAGGGTAGATTGCTAACAATCGCCGAATTTAAGGAAAGTTCTGGTTCTTCTAGTAACAATAATGAATCGGATTCTAACAGTGACCAGAGTAAACCAATTAACCGTAACGTTCCGTCAGAAAATTGGTCTTCCCGTTGTTTTCCTGCTCCGGGCCGCCAATGTTCGTAAACAGCTTCCAAATGCGGAACTCCCATCACATCTTTGGTATCTGTGAGGTTTTTCAATTGT
>JAICRN010000776.1 GCA_025937335.1 Microcoleus sp. TY_ISSM_2_bin.22 | reverse complement strand
GGGGAAAGTTTCCCAAAGTTTCAGAATGCGGCGGTCGGGTCGATGCGATCTGCGATCAAGCTCTTCTCGGTTCGCTATCGGGTTGCTGGGTTGGGTGATGATGCGATAGGCAAGATCTCTTCTCGCAACGCTCTCGCGTTCCTCATCCCCACTCCTGTTGAGCTGTAAGCCACAATCTATGCATTAGTCGCATCTTTCGCAAAGAAAGTCAAAATGTTGTAACAGAGTCAAAGGTAGAGCCAGTGGGACTCAGAGCGATTTGACTCCAGAAAGTTGAGTCGAATCGCGAGGAAAATCGGGGGAATTTAACAGAACTTAAGCAGTGGAGAGAGTAGTTCATAGGAGAAATTGGGGCAAATTTCGGGTCGAGGAGTGTGCCAAATCTGGGCAAAAGTGGTGCGTGGGTGAGGAGTAATGAGAAATTCTCTGGGGGAAATTGCCGCTCAAAAAAGCTGAAAGTAAGAGTGAGAGGGAGACGGGAGGAAATGTAAGGGCTTGCCCAGACTGGCTCCCCGCTGTGGCAGATTGTAAACAAGAGTAAACCTTCCCCTGCGTGGGAATCAAGGCATGGTAATTCTGCGTGAGAAAGAAGAACCAGTAAAAATCAGGGTGGAAACGAATGAGCTGGGCGGCAGAAGAACTAAAAACGGTGAATCTAGGGGATAAGCGACGAAATCGGCGTTTAATCAAAATCGTGGAAGACTTAAGCGCGATGCCGATAGCCAGCGTGACTTCAGGGGGCGACAAGCGCCCCCAAAGCCAGAGGCCAAAAGAGTTTTACCTGTTTTGCTGCCGCGCCAAATACCGAGCCTATTGACAATGTGATTCAAGCAGGGGTAGCAAGACTGGTTACCAGTCGTATCCTGTGTATGGTAAAAAAGAACGGTCTTATCGTTGAAACAAGACCGTTATCAAAATGCTACCTCAATTCTATCAAAGCCACTTGCAAAAATATTTGAGTGAAACTCAACTGATTACATTAAAACTATTAGTCTGGTTACTGCAAAATCAAAAACAAGTAAAAATAGAAAGGTTGGCAGCAATGCTGCCTTTGCCAATTCAACAGAACAGTCGTCGTCGCCATATACAACGTTTTTTGCACCTGAGAAGATTAAGTGTGGTTATCCTGTGGTTTCCCCTGATTAAAGAAATTATAAATCGACGTATATACCAGGGGAAACAACTGATTATTGCCTTGGATAGAACTCAATGGCAAGAAAACAATATTTTGATGGCAAGTGCGATTTACCAAAAACGAGCATTGCCAATCTTCTGGATATTATTGCCAAAAAAAGGAGCCAGTAATTTAAGAGAACAACAAACTGTATTGCGACCTGTTATCAAGCTATTTAAAACTCATAAGGTAGTTATTATAGGAGACCGGGAATTCCACAGCGTAGATTTAGCACAGTGGATACACCGTCAAGGAGTAAAGTTCGTATTAAGGCAAAAGAAAGACACAATTTTTCGCCAGAAAAGACAGAAATTTAAGAGCTTGTCAAATGTGAAGATAGCACCCGGACAGCGACAATTTTTATCAGAGATTAACATCACTCAGAAAAAAGGGTTTGGTCGGTTTAATTTAGCTGTCTATTGGAAAAGGAAATATAAAGGAAAACCGGAAAAAGCACCTTGGTATCTTCTCACTAATCTTTCGGATTTAGACACCGCATTAATTATTTATAAAAAACGCTTTGGTATAGAAGCCATGTTTAAAGATTGTAAAACAGGTGGCTACAACCTGGAAGGCTCCAAAGCTTCACCCGATAAATTGATACGTATAGTTTTATTAATTGCTCTAGCGATGACCGCCGCTTGGTTACAGGGTGCAAGAACCGCTGTTTTGGGAAAATCTTCTTATATTTGCCGCCCTAAAGAAATAGGAAGAACGAAGCGAAGACATAGCAGTTTTTGGATAGGTTTGTATGGCTACAGTTGGATAGCTGCGTTTCATGAGTGTCAGGAGTGGGTAGAGAAATTAATCGCTTCTTTTCGCAATAAGCGGGCATTTTATCAACGAGGGTTGAGGGCGATAACGCTGATACAGGAAGCCTTCTAGGGCGCTTGTCGCCCCCTGAACAAAAAACCACTCCAGTCGTCTTTCTCTAAATGCTGAACGTATTGCTCTTGTGCCTCTTTGTAGG
>JAICRN010000026.1 GCA_025937335.1 Microcoleus sp. TY_ISSM_2_bin.22 | reverse complement strand
TAATCGCAAGTTAATCTTCATTCTTTATTCTTTAGTCCGCACAAACAAACTTTGTTTGTGTAGTAGCGAATTCTATAGCTGAAGTTCCCCCCGTAGAAATACTGACACGTGGGTTAAAACCCTTGTGCTGCTTTGTGTTTCAGCTTATGAACCAGAAAACACGTACCCATGTAAGACTTGCCATCAAAAAGCAATCGCCCTATAATGGCATCAGACACTCGATCGGATGAAACCCCCGCTACATATGCGTTTCAGCGATTGTACCCATGTACGGTGGCTCTAAAATGCTTAGAAGTCGCACAGTGAGACAGTTTCAAGTTTTTGCCAGGGGGGAACTTCAGCTATAGCAATCCTAAATCATTTGTAAATTTCTTACTCCCTCCCCTTACTAAGGGGAGGGTTGGGGTGGGGTAAAAAATTTACGACTCATGCAAGGATTGCTATATTCCCCGGAAAAAGATGATTGTTAAAGCGAATTTAATATAACATCAAGAAAGCGCTTAACCTGTTTTTCCCAAGTCCAATTTAGCATAAAATTAGCCGCAGCTAAACCGCGACTTTTTGACTCTTCGCGATTAGTATAAATTTGTTCCAAAGCCTCAACAACTTCTGCAATATCAGACTCTCCCCAACCTTCTACACCTGGAAAATGAGCCGTAGGTTTTACTCGTCCCTGATTCGATAAAGGATAGCAAATGTTGCTGTAAATCAAGTCTAAATGACCAGTATTTGCTGATAAAATAGTCGGAATTCCGCAGGCCATACTTTCCATCGCGACTAAATTAGTGCCTCCTTCGCAGCGGTTGGTGAAAACAGCGCAGTCGGCTTCTCGCAAAATTTGTCCGGCGAGGTGATTGGGAATTAAGCCGATGTCGATAAAAGAGTCAACCGGCAAACCGTTAGCCACTAACCATTGGGAAATTCCTAAACTGCCGTCGCGGTTGATATTGGGAAGTCCGGCAACGTTTCCGGTTTGTTCGATTCCTAACATATACTGAGGCCAAAAGTTGTGCCATGTTGTTAATAACAAAGCCTCTGGATGTTTGGCGCGAAATCGTTTGAAAGCGGCAATTACAATATCTTGACCTTTGCGATATTCCAGTTTGCCGCCGGAGAAGATGACGAAGCGATCGCCAAATAGATTAGACTTGGGTGCAGGATGAAAAATTGCGGGGTCAATTCCTTGATTTACCATAGCCACATTAGTCAAGCCGCAGCTTCTCAAAACATCCGCATTCCAGTTAGAACCGGCGACAATTGTGCTATATTTTTTGGCTTTTTCTAGTGCTTCTGCCGTGATTCGCGTGTCTTCAAAAAATATGACTCCTATTTGACAATCGCTGTTAATTTGATTGTCAACTCCAGAGGATGCTAAATTATTACCCAAAGCGTAAAGTACGGGAAAGTTGCAAGTAATTTGTTTGTGTGAATTTGCGGTTACTAATTCCTGAAATTTTTTCTGCTTTTCTACTACAGGTAATAACAGGGATTTATGCAGCGGATTGATAGATTCTGAGGTGATAGATGGCGGTACTAAAAGTGCAACTTCCCAGGCGGGATTTTGCAGCAGTTGCAGTGTTAAATTCATGCCGTAAATTCCCCAGCCGCTGGTGATGCTGACTGGCCAACTAATGCCGATTCCGGTAATTTGTGGGGGAGTTTCTGGGCGTTGAATTGGAGACCGATCATCAGAATCTCCGTTCCCAGGCTCAGCCTGGGACCGAGTAGAGATTAAGTGTTCTAAGGCTGCTTTTATACGATCGCAAACTCCATCCCAATCACCCGCTTTTTGCTGCCTAAACAACCGCACAGTGGGATACCAAGGGCTATCTTCGCGTTCCAGCATCCAGCGCCAATCGGGCACGAAAGACAGCAAAATCCAGACGGGTTTGCCCAAAGCACCGGCCAAGTGCGCCACAGAAGTATCTACGCAAATTACTAAATCGAGTTGCGAAATAATTGCTGCGGTGTCGGAAAAATCGAAGCAATGTTCGCTCAAATCTTGAATTTTATGTTGATGAAACAAAGTGATATCGCCCTCTAAAAAATCTTTTTGAAGGCTGTAAAAAGTCGTTCCAGCAACATCTAAAAATTTGACAAAATGGCTCAATTTACACGATCGCTGACGATCCTTGCGGTGCAGCGCGCCGCCAGCCCACACAATACCTACTTTTAGTTGATTGTTTGGTTCTAAAGAAAATTTAAAATCCTGTGGCGGGGCTAAATAAGGAATCTTTGCCGGTATATTTTCCAAAGTTGTTCCCAAAATTCGCGGCAAACTTAACAGCGGCGCTTGCACTTGAAAATCTACCAAATCACTCGACCGCGCTATTACTCGATCGACTCCTGCAACTCCTTTAAATAAACGCTTCAGCAAGACATGACAAGCCACAACAACTTTGCCGCCTTTTTGCTTGACTAAAGGTGCGTAGCGGATAAATTGTATCGTATCGCCCAAACCTTGTTCTGGGTGCAATAAAATCGTTTTTCCCTGCAAATCAGAGCCGTCCCAAAGCGGTTGGGCGAAATATCTGGGTTCCAATTCTTGAGTTTGCCAGCGCGATTCGTACTCGGCAAAACCACGCTGGAAATTGCCAGTCAAAAGCAAAGCTAACGCTAGTCTCAAGCGCCAATTGGGTGATTCTGGAGATAGTTGAATTGCTTTAGTATACCAGTCGATCGCCTCGATAACTTTTCCTTGTTCTTCCAGGGCGCAACCTAAATATAAGTTTGTTTCACTCAGATTGGGATTGGTTTCAAGCGCTTGTTTGTAGTGCGAAATTGCCTCGGTTATTTGGCCGTTTTCCTGTTTAAAATAACCTAAATAACTGTGGGCTTCTGCATGGGTGGGTGAGGCTGAGATTACTTGTTCGTAGCGAGCGGCTGCGGCTGCTTTTTTACCTTGTTTTTTTAAGGTATTTGCTATGTAAAATTCTACCTGTGCAGGTGACAAGGAAATTTGAGGCATAGCATCAGAATCTGTGTTCCCCGAATCTGTGTTCCCCGACTCAGCCTGGTAACGAGTAGAGATTAGGTGTTTTAAAGCTGTTTTTATGCGATCGAATACTTCCTCCCAATCACCCGGTGTTTGCTGCCGAAACAGCCGCGCAGTCGGATACCAAGGGCTGTCTTCGCGTTCCAACATCCACCGCCAATCCGGCATAAAACACAGCAAAATCCATACAGGTTTACCCAAAGCACCGGCTAAGTGCGCGACAGCGGTATCCACGGAAATTACTAAATCTAGTTGCGATATCACCGCCGCAGTATCGGCAAAATCGTTCAAATTGTCGCTCAAATCTATCACGGGAATTTGAGTTAACAAAGTACGATCGCCCGCAGACACTTCTTTCTGAAGACTGTAAAAACTTACACCCGCAATATCTAACAATTTCAGGAAATAACTTAAATCGCTCGATCGCTGAAAATCCTTCAAATGTTCCGAACTTCCAGCCCACACAATCCCAACTTGGAAATTGCGATTCCCTACGGGATAGCTGCGCTTCACGCAATTTAGGGAAAATTGCCAATTCGGCGGCGCAGCTAAATAAGGAATATTTGCCGGTATACTTTCTAAATTTGTTCCCAAAATATGCGGCAAACTCATCAGCGGTGCTTGCACTTGGAAATCCGGCAATTCCTCCATCCGAACCGCCACTTGTTGGATGCCAGGAATCTGCTTAAACAAACGCTTCAGTTCTTGATAGCAAGAAATGATTACTTTGCCGCCTTTTTGCTGCACGATTGCCGCGTAACGCACAAATTGAATGGCATCGCCCAAACCTTGTTCGGATCGGAGCAAAATAGTTTGCCCGTTCAACTCTGAACCATCCCAAATCGGCCGATCGAAATTCAACCGCTGCATTTTTTTCGCCTGTTCTGTTTGCCAGCGCCACTCGTATTCTGCGAAACCGCGCGGCAAGTCCCCAGTCAACAGCAGGACTAAGGCTAAATTGAAGTGAGCTTTTGCACAATTAACATCGATTTGTATTGCTTTATTGTAACACAATATAGCTCGATTTATGTCTCCTAATTGTTCTACAGTACTGCCTAAATTCGTGACAGCTTCTAGATAATTCTGGTTGAAAAATATGGCTCGTTCTAAGCTAGAAATTGCCTGTTCTATTTTACCCGCACCCAAGCATAAAGTTCCCAGGTGATAGTGTCCTGCAGGATTGTTTGGTTCTACTTCAATTGCACGCTCGTAAAGCCGTTCTGCCTCTACTAGCTGACATTTTGCTTGCATCGCCACGCCCAAATTTACCATGGCTGGCACGTAATTGGAATTGATGGAAAGTGCTTGATGAAAACACGCGATCGCACTCGACAAATCGCCCTGCTGCTGGAGTGTCGCGCCGAGATTGTTGAGAGCTTTGACGTACATTGGATTTAGGGCGATCGCCTTTTGAAAACAAAATACAGCACCGGCTGTATTGCCCCGATCTTGCAGCAAAATGCCCAAGTTATTTTGCGCTTGAGGGCAGTTCGGGTCGATTTCGACCGCGCGCTGATAATAGGTGGCAGCTTCGGCTAAGTCGCCTGTTTGATGCAGCGTCACTGCCAAATTAGTTGCAGCTTCTATCAAATCTGGCTGCCAAACTAAAGCATTTTTAAAACAAGCGATCGCCTCGGCAAATCTACCTTGCGCTTTGAGAATATTTCCCCGATTGAAATGTTGTTGAGACAATTCAATATTGGGATAAGTTACTCTTGGCGGTTGAGCTTCCTCATGCTGACAAATTCTTTCTCTCAGCGCCAAACTAGCTTGTTCTAAAACTCCTTCCCAATCCCCCGCTGTAGACTGGCGAAACAGCCGCGCCGTCGGATACCAAGGACTATCTTCGCGTTGCAACAGCCACCGCCAATCCGGCACAAAACACAGCAAAATCCACACGGGTTTGCCCAAAGCACCGGCCAAGTGCGCCACAGAAGTATCTACAGAAATAACTAAATCCAGAGCCGAGATTGCCGCCGCAGTATCGGCAAAGTCGTGCAAATAAGAGCTTAAATCTGTTACGGGCATTTGCTCTAACAAAGCGCGGTCTTCTGCTGTTATTTCCTTTTGCAAACTGTAAAAATTGGCTCCGGGAATATCTAACAGTTTAGTTAACAAATTCAGCGGTAACGATCGCACCTTATTTTGCGAATATTGAGGATTTCCCGACCACACAATCCCTACTTTCAAATTAGCAGTTGGACTGAGAGTAAATTCCCAACCCGGGAGCGGAGCTAAATAAGGAACTTTCGCAGGTATATTTTCTAAAGTTGTTCCCAGAATGTGAGGCAAACTCATTAGCTGCGCGCGAACTTGAAAATCCGGCGCATTCTCTGGACTAACTATTAACGCATCGATTCCTGAAACTTGTGCAAATAAGCGCTGCAACTGCGGTAAACACCAAACAATTACCCTACCGCCTTTTTGCTTGACTAAATCTGCGTAGCGGACAAACTGAATTGCATCGCCTAAACCCTGTTCCGGGCAAAGCAAAATAGTTTTTCCATGCAAATCTTTGCCATCCCAAATAGGTTGGTGAAAGTTGTGGCGCGGGGACTGTTTTTCTTTAACTAGGAGCCGCCATTCGTACTCGGAAAAACCGCGCTGAAAATCTCCCGCCAGCAGTAAAGCTAAAGCTAAATTTAGGTGAGATTCGGGATTGCCGATATTGAATTTAACTGCTTGGCTGTAGCAGGTGACAGCATCTACAAATTGTCCGCGATCGTGCAAAGCATTTGCCAAACTGTTGAGAGAATTGATATAACCGGGTTTGAGTTCGATCGCCCGATGGTAGCAATCGATCGCCTCTGCCATTTTTCCCGCTTCCTCAAAAGCTTTGCCGAGATTGTTCAAAGCTTCAGGAAAGTCTGGTTTCAGGCTCAAAGCTTGGTGGTAGCAGGCGATCGCATCTTCAATTTTGCCCTGTTTGTGAAGGACAATTCCCAGATTGCAGCGAGCGTCTGCTGAGGCTGGCAATTTCTGAATCGCCTGCTGGCAAAAAGCTAGAGCCTCATCTAACTTATCTTGGTTTGACAGCCAACTCCCCAAAGCAAGATCGGTTTGGGCCAAATCCGGTTGCAGCGTCAGAGCTCGCTCGTAGTATGCGATCGCATCTGCAACTCGCCCCAGCCGGATCGAGGCGTATGCTAAGTTGTGCAAGGCATCGAAATAATTTGGATCGATCGCGATCGCCCGTTCGTAATTCGCGATCGCCAGTTCGTAATTCGCGCCCGCTTCCTCCCCTTGTTCAAAGAGAGCAATTCCCAAATTCAAATAAGCCGCCGCGCAATTAGGATTGACTTGAATCGCTTGCTCGTAGCACCTTACAGCCTCCGCAACATCTCCTTGTTCTTCCCGCAGCAGGCCCAAATTAATCAGCGCTTCCGCGCAATTAGGGTTCAAAGAAAGCGCCCGTTCATATTCTGCGATCGCCTCTTGAGTCTCCCCTGCTTCCGCGAGCGCGCTGCCCAAATTGCTCGCAGTTTCCGCCAAATTGCGGTCGATTGCTAGCGCTTCTCGGTAGTGCGCGATCGCCTCTGGTAGCCTGCCAGCGTGCTGTTTGACAACGCCTAAATTGCTGTGAGCGGCCGCATAATTTGGATCGATCGCGATCGCCCGCTCGTAACACTCGATCGCACCGCGAAACTGCCTTTGCTGCTGCAAATCTCGACCCAAGCGAAACTCTGCATCCGCCAAATCCGACGGCGCAGATGCTGCGGAAACCAGGCAGCCCAAAGCTTGAGCCACCCGACCGAAAACACCCTCCCAGTCGCCCCGCTGATGCTGCCGGAACAGCCGCGCCGTCGGATACCAAGGACTATCTTCGCGTTCCAGCAGCCACCGCCAATCCGGCGAAAACGCTAGCAAAATCCACACTGGTTTGCCCAAAGCCCCCGCCAAATGGGCGACAGCGGTATCGACACTAATGACTAAATCTAGTTTGGCGATCGCAGCAGCAGTATCGGCCAAATCGTCAAAATGCGGGCTCAAATCTACGATCGGCGTTTGATTCAACAGCGCGCGATCTGCCTCGGAAACCTCTTTCTGCAAGCTGTAAAAACTTACCCCCGAAACGTCCAAAAGCGGCAGAAACTGGCTTAAACTGCACGAACGCTGCTTGTTTTTGCGGTGTTTTGGATTCCCCGCCCAGACAATGCCAACTTTCAAATTGCGATCGGGCAAAAGCCCAAAATCCGCACCTGCCGGCGGAGATAAATAAGCAGTATTTGCCGGTATTGTTTCCAGCTTTGTACCGATAATATACGGCAAACTCAACATCGGCGCTTGCACGTCAAATTCCGGCAGCGGCTCGCCTTTAACTATTAGCAAATCAATGCCGTCAACCGTTGCAAACAAACGGTGCAATTGCGGGTAACAGCCAACAATTACCCTACCGCCTTTATTTTTGACGATCGCAGCGTAGCGGATAAACTGAAGCGAATCGCCTAAACCTTGTTCGGCGTGGAGCAAAATAGTCTTTCCCACCAAATCAGAACCGTCCCACAGCGGCCGGTATTCTCTCGCCGAAACTGTATTTTCCGGCCCCGTTAAAAAACACGAATGACCAGTGTGAAATTCTTTTATTTGCCAGCGCCACTCGTATTCGGCGAGACCATTTTCCAAATCTCCCACCAACAGCAAAGCCAAGGACAAATTCAGGTGAGCGCTAGCGTGGTTGGGACTTAAATGAATCGCCCGTCTGTAACAGGCGATCGCATCTTCTACCGCGCCTTTTTCCAGAAACGTCCTGCCTAAATTGTTGATAGCTTCCACAAAATCCGGCAGCAATTCTAGAGCTTTGTGATAATACTCCAGCGCATCTTCTAAATTGCCCTGTTCTTGCAACACTGTTGCCAGATTGTTGTAAGCTTCCCAGCTATGCGGCTGAATTTCCAGCGCTTGCCGGTACAGCTCGATCGCTCTTAAAAGTTCGCCTTTTTCTTGCAGCGCCACCGCTAAATTAATCAGTGCTGGCACGAAATCTGGTTGAGCGACAAGAGCTTGTTCGTAATGCGCGATCGCCTCTTCTACTTGACCTTGTTCCTCAAAAATTTTTGCCAAGTTGTAAGCTGTTTGAGGAATATTTGGAGCGAGGGCTAAAGCTTCTTGATAATGGGGAATAGCAGCGTCTAAATCGCCATTTTCTTGCTTGAGAAAACCAAAATTAATCAGCGCTTGAACGCAATTTGGATCGAGAGATATTATCTGTTCGTAAAGGGCGATCGCCTCTTCCTTATCGCCTGTCTCCATTAACTGTTCTGCTTGCCGCAATAAATCCTCTAAAACAAGCGGATTTTCGCCACCAGTTGCGATCGCCACCGATGTCTCAATCCCCTGCGATTGCTTAGCTGCGGAGCCTTCTGCCAAGCCTTCGCTTGCCATCACAAATATGTTTTTACTCTCTTGAACCACGCTTGCACCTGTCATTTTGAGAAGCACAGAATCGAGGTCAGGCTTATCATTAGCAATCATTGCGAGTGAAACGAAGTCAAGCGAATCTTTTGCAGAATCCTCGGAATAACTAGCACTATTGGCGATCGCAAAAGAACTCAAAGCTGCCTTTACTTCTTCAAACAATTCTTGCCAACTTTCCGGCTGACTTTGGCGGAAAAGCCTTGCAGTTGGATACCAAGGATTATCTTCGCGCTGCAGCAGCCAGCGCCAGTCAGGAACAAAAGAAAGCAGCACCCAAACCGGTTTTCCCAAAGCACCGGCTAAGTGCGCCACAGCCGTATCAACACTAATCACTAAATCCAGTTGGGATATCGCCGAAGAGGTATCAGCAAAGTCGCTCAAATGCGGACTCAAATCCGGCACTAAGTGTTGGTTCAACAAAGTGCGATCGCTCTGGGACAAGTTTTTTTGTAAACTATAAAAAGCGATGCCCGGAACATCCAAAAATCGAAGAAAATCGCTCAAGCTGCAAGAACGCTGATTGTCTTTCCGGCGCTTCGGACTTCCCGCCCAAACAATCCCTACCTTCAACTTGGCATCAGAAGAAAGCGCAAATTTGCACTCAGCAGGCGGATATAAATAAGGAATATTGGCAGGTATTGTTTCCAGAGTTGTCCCCACAATTCGCGGCAAACTCATCAGCGGTGCGTGAACGTCAAATTCTGGCAAACCCTCAAAACTAACTGATAAATATTCAATACCAGGAACTGTCGCAAACAACCGCAGCAGTTCTGGATAGCAAGCCACCATAACTTTAGCCCCTCGGCTGCGAAGAATTGGGGCGTAGCGAATAAACTGAATCGAATCGCCGAAGCCTTGCTCGACGTGCAGTAAAATAGTTTTTCCCTGCAAATCCGAACTATCCCAAACTGGCTGTTTAAATTGCCTCGGTTGTAGTTGCGGAGTGCGCCACCGCCACTCATATTCAGCAAAACCGCGCTGAAAATCTCCGAACAATAGCAAAGTTAAACCTAATTCTAGGTGTGCGGTGGCGTTGTCGGGCTGCAATTCCAATGCTCGACTGTGACAAGAAAAAGCCTCTTGAAACTCTCCTAAATCGACCAAAGCGTGTCCGAGATTATTAATAGCGTCCACGAAATCTGGCTTTAAGTTTAAGGCTTGTCTGTAGTATGATATTGCGGCTTTTACATTGCCTTGTTCGTGGTACAATGCTCCTACATTGTTGTGAGCTTCGGGATTGATGGGGTCGAGTTTTACCGCTTGCTGGTAGCAGTTGAAAGCTTCTGCTAATTTACCTTGCTGCTGCAAAACTGTTCCCAATCCCATCAGGGAATATGTCAAATCTGGATTTATTTTTAAAGCGTGGAGGTAATAAGCTACCGCCTCGTTTAATTGATTTTTATGTTTAAATAAATGTCCTAAGTTGTGCGCTGTTTCGTGTAGGTTTGGGTCGAGTTGCAGCGCTGTTTTGTAATATAAAATAGCCGCGTCTATTTCGCCTAATTGCTGTTTTGCCCAGCCCAAATTATTGTAGGCGAGGGCGGAATTTGGCTGGATTTTGATGACTTGTTCGTAACTGGCGATCGCCCTTTGATACTCGCCTACATCCAGCAAAACATTAGCCTTATTTAAATGTGCTTCTACAAAATCGGGGTTTTGGACGATCGCCTGTTCGTAAAAGTCGATCGCTTCGGCAATTTTTCCCTGCTGTCTAGCAGCTATTCCCAACAAACACAGCACGTTTGCTGACTCCGGCTGCACTTCTATTATTTGCCGGTACAAATTCTCTGCTTCTAACAAACGTCCCGCTTGGTGATGTTCCCAAGCTATTTTCAAAGAGTCTTCTGCACCCAATTTGCAGACAGATTTTCGCGATTTTTTTTGAGAAGTCATAGTTGTCTTTGTTGTTTGGGAGTTCGCTAACTGCTAATTGCCAACTTGTTCTAATTTTTTAACTATTCCTTCCTTCTTCCCCCTTTTCTCTTCCCCTTCTCCCCTCAAAATCCATCCGTTAAATCCCGTACATTGCTCGTTGCCGAAATTCTTCTTTCTACCCCAACAAACAAGCTGCGGGAAAAATCAAATATTCTAAGAAAAACAACTTCCAGATAAACTGATAAAATGCAGCAATTTCTATTTTATCGTCCAAATCAACTTTCGCGCTCCAAAACCACATCAAACCCAAAGCCGCGAAATGAGAAACTGCCAGAAACACTAAATTAACATTAGACAATACGATCGCTCCCCCCAAAGTCGCGCCCAAATAACAAACCGTCAACACCCAGCGAGATAAATTAAAGACGGCAGGCTTGCCCAGCTCAATCGTAAACGTAGTAATATTATATTGCTTGTCCCCTTCCATGTCGGGGATATCTTTAAAAATGGCGATCGCAAATGTAAACACCACAACAAAAACCGTCAGCACCCAAACTTCCGCAGGAATCGCAAAAGACACACTCTCCAAACTCCAGCCAGAAAAAACGCTTTTCGCCCTTCCCAAACCCAACACCCAATTAAAGTGCAGAAATAACCCTAAATTTACGATCGCGCCCCGCACAGTAAAAATGCACAGCGCCGCCCAAAAAGGAAACCGTTTCAGCCGAATTGGCTGCAGAGAATAAGCAGTCCCGATCGCCAAACTAACACCAACTGTAGCCAGCAAAAACGGGCCTTGCAAAACAGCAGTCAAAATTGCTATAATTCCCGTGGCAATTACGATTAATTCCCCGGTTTTCCGAGAAAACACTCCCGACGCGATCGGCAAATACGGCTTATTGATTTTATCAATTTCAACATCTTCTAACTGGTTCAATCCCACAATATAAATATTGCCGCAAATGCAAGCCAACCACGCAAAAGCTAGGGGCAAAAATACAGGATTCACAAACAGCCGCGCACTTTGGGCGATCGCGTACAAAGCCAATACACTCAGGCTAGTACCCACAATTGTGTGCGGCCGAGAAAACTCCCAAAAAGCCCTCACCCAGCTTTGCGGAGCAGAGCCATTTTTATCAATCCAAGACTTGTCAATCGAATCGTTGCCCATAAAACTCACACCCGCACCAAACAAATAATATTCTGTAGGTGCGCCTTGCGCACCTTACTCATCAACTCAAAACTCAAAACTTATCGGCTCCCTCCCTGTTATTTTACCGCACAAATCAGCCCGAAACGAATCAATCCGCTCTGATATCCACGGCTCATCAATCCGAGAGCAAGTGCAGCTTGAATAGTCGTCCAACCGCTCGTCAGCAAACCCCAAATCGCGCTCGGAGTCAAAGCAGAATCGATCACCACATCCCAAAAAGGAGCAACAGCTTTTGACCAATCAGCGGTGCGAATACTTGTCAAAGGCAAACTGCGGACGATTTCCTCATATTCCGGCAAAGAAATCACGTAAGGCAAAGCATAAACCCGGTAAATTTCTGCCAATTCCTTTCTCTCTTCATCAGTTAATTCTCCCGCCGTTTCTCCCACCGGGCGGTGACACCAAGTCGCCAAAATCAAAGTTCCTCCCGGTTTGAGCACGCGGCAACATTCCTGCAAAAACTTAATTTTGTCTGGCATATGTTCTCCGCTTTCTAGCGACCAAACCAAGTCGAAAGACTCGTCAGGAAAAGGCATATTCAAAGCATCTGCTACCAAAAAGTTCGCATTGCTTTCCATGCCAGCAATTTTAGCGCGTTCGGTCGCTCTGTTAGCCTGTACCGGACTCAGAGTAATCCCGGTCGCTGTAACGCTAGCGCCCGTTTTATTTTGTTCGGGCGATCGGCTAAAATCTCGATCGACCCCGCCATCCAACTTTAAATTATTTTGAGCGATCGAACTAAACTTTTCGGTCAAATAAAGCGTGCTGCCGCCGATCCCGCAACCGACATCGAGAATGCGGTAAGATTCACAGAGTGCCTTCTCTGAAGGTACTCCAGCCCAGCCCAGCAGTTCTTCTATCAAATCTATCTGAGCCTGTCGGCGCTCTTTTTTCAAATTGCCATCCGGGCCGTAGTAACCGTGGTGCATATGTTCGCCCCACACCTGCTCCCACAAACCGCTAGAAGCGTCGTAAAGTTGCTGAATTTGCTGGTAAAGTGTTGATGTCATCGCCGGATCGCAAGTTATTAAAGGAATTCTACCGTTATTTTCCCGATGTTGTCATAGAATTTGCCGATTGAGTTCGATCGGTCTCCGGCCTTCGCCAGACAGAGATGTCCTTATTTCCAGCCCGACGATCTATTTGTGGGTTCCCTCTAAAATCTCAAATCTCAAATCTCAAATCTAAAATCGAATGACTGTCTCGCGAACCATTGCTTTGGGCTTTCTCGCCGTCATCACCGCAGGTACTCTATTACTGATGATGCCGTTTTCCACAATAGATGGAACTTGGAGCGATCCAATAACAGCACTGTTTACCTCTACTTCCGCTGTCTGCGTCACCGGCTTGTCGGTGGTTGATGTTGGAAAATATTACTCTTTTTGGGGGCAACTGTGCCTAGTTTTACTGGTGCAAATAGGAGGCTTGGGCTACATGACAGCCACGACTTTCTTACTGCTGTTATTGGGCCGCCGCTTTGGCTTAAAAGATAAAATTGCCCTGCAACAATCTCTCGACAAATCAGGACTAGCCGGCGTAGTGCAACTGGTACAGTCTATTCTAGCAACAACGCTTTTGTTTGAATTAACTGGAGTGTTTTTGCTGATGTCTGTTTTCGTCCCCCAATACGGATTTAAAGACGGTGTGTGGTCGGCGGTATTTCACAGCGTTAATGCCTTTAACAATGCTGGTTTCAGCCTGTATTCAGATAATTTAATCCAGTACATCAATTCGCCTGTGATTAACTTCACAGTCAGCGGTTTAATCATATTTGGGGGAATCGGCTATCAAGTAATTATGGAAATGTACCTCTGGCTGCGCGATCGCTTCAACAAAAGCCTTATTTGCCCAGTTTTTTCCCTGAACTTCAAAGTTGTTACCAGTACAACTGCTGTCCTTTTAATTTTAGGAACGCTAGCCTTTTTGGTGCTGGAATACAACAACCCAGCAACTTTCGGTCCTCTCAATTTTCCTCAAAAATTGATGGCAGCTTGGTTTCAATCTGTTACTCCCCGCACGGCGGGATTCAATACAATTGACATTGGCAAAATGAGCGAAGCCGGGTTATTTCTGACCGTCGCGCTGATGTTTATCGGCGCGAGTCCAGGCAGCACCGGCGGTGGCATCAAAACCACAACTTTTAGGATATTATTTTGCTGTACCGCAGCAGTTCTCGAAGGCCAGGAAGATGTGGAGTGCTATCAGCGTCAAATCCCACCACCAATGATTCTGAAAACCATTAGCGTAGTCTTCGGTTCCTTGTTGGTCGCGTTCACATCTGCAATTTTAATTGAGCTGACCAATCCCGAACTAGAATTTATCCAAGCGCTGCTTGAAGCAGTTTCAGCTTTTGCCACGGTCGGTCTTTCCACAGGGATTACAGCCAAGATTTCAGCGATCGGCAAGTTGGTTTTGATTGCTACAATGTATGTAGGTAGGGTTGGCGTACTGCTGCTGATGAGTGCTGCATTCGGTGACCCAAAACCCAGGTCTTTTAAGTATGCTGAGGAAAGTTTGTTAGTTGGATAAACAAATCTTGCCTAGCTGCTGATAATCTAAACAATGGGCGACAACCCAAATCAACTTTTTTGACAACTTACCTAAAAATCAAAAGGAGGCGGCGCTGTCTCTGCTAAAATTTAAACAGCAAGACGTTCAGCGCTGGATATTCAGTGAACCTGTCATCTTTAAATTTTTTTCGGACTTTGCGCGCCGAAAACAAGCAGTTTGCAGTTATTGGTTTGGGACGCTTCGGGAAAGCAGTGTGTTCTACTCTGCACGGCTTGGGTTACGAAGTCATGGGAGTTGACACGGATGAAAAAAAAGTAACTCAAGCTTTGAGCGATCGTATTGCAGCTCATGTTATACAGTTAGATTCTACTGAGCCTAGCGCTCTTGCGGAAGCGGGTATATTTGAATTTGAAACAGTGATTGTTGCGATCGGCAATTACCTAGCAGAAAGCATTACGACCACCCTAAATCTTAAGGAAGGCGGGGTAAGTCACGTAATAGCTAAAGCTTCTTCGGAAACTCACCTAAAACTGTTGAAAAAAGTCGGTGCAGATCATGTAGTTTTTCCAGAACGAGAAATGGGCTGCTCTTTGGCCCGGATTCTGACACAACCCAGCATTTTAGAACGCTTTGACCTCGACCCAGATCACAGCATCGTTGAGTTGCTCGTTCCTGAAAAGTTTGACGGTAAAACTATCTCCGAATTGGAGCTCCGGCGGAAGTATGGTTTGAACTTGCTAGCAGTCGGTCGCGCCGACAAGTTCGAGATCAATCCGCAGCCAAACGAACGCTTGAAAAAGGGCGAGGCGATGGTAGTAGTTGGTTCTAATAAAGATATCAGTCGCTTGCCCATTTAACAGCTCGCCATTTTACGCACATACAGCAACACTCCTGGACTCAGAAACCCGGTTTTTTGAGTTCCGAGTCCCTAAGTCGCAAGCAAGTCTTGCGGGATGCGTGAAAATTTCGTCCCCCCACAAACCCGGTTTATCTAAGATAAACCGGGTTTCTCTGTCGATCTTTATGTTCTAATTTTTAACCGAAATATCTAAATTGAATTTCACCAATGCTGGGGTTGCTTGCACATTTGCTAGTCCCTCTGAGAACATAGCCAGACAAATCGGGAAAGTTTCAACAAAGTAGCAGCACCCGACGATCGCGCTCCAGCAAATCATAGGAGCGCTAGCCCTGAAAATTTAGCCGACCTTCAAGATATCTTGCAGGTAAGCTTTGCCCAAAACCAGAACCGCCAAAACTAGAGCGAGTTCAACAGGCCAAGGACACACCGCCAGAAACCAAATTAACGAACACACTCCAATAATTGCAGCTATAGGAGCCGGAATCCCGTCTAGCGTTCTGTTGTCAGTCCCCGCAGTCACCCACCCAGCAATCAAGCAGAGCGTCAACGGAATCAAGCAACTTGCGATCATGGTTTTTACCCCGTCAAATTTTTTTTTACATATGGCATTTGAGCATATTGTAACAATACATCAAAAATTACGAAATGCACCATAAATTACGATAAAATTTAAGGTTACGTAATTAATACCCTAGAGCCATATTATTTTTTAATTTTTAGCTTAGGCTCTATCCCAAGGCAGAAGTAGGTTGGCATCAGGCAGAATTTGGGGATTATTCTTTGTACAAAAGTGCTTTTGCTTTCTACCTTGAGATGAATTGCGATACGGCTATCTACGCAAGTTATACTGAGCATTCCAGTCACTTACTGTAGAGCGTGAATCAATGCTGGGTAAATTTTTTCGCAAGCCAGAATCAGAAAACAGCGATCGCGTCCCTCCGGGTCAATACCTCGCCAACGGCTTTCCCGTGCTCACCTACGGCGATACACCCTCCGTCAGCATTGAGAATTGGGAATTTAAAGTCTGGGGATTGGCAAAACCAAAAACCTTCACTTGGTTAGACTTCCAGGCCATGCCCCAAAGTAACTTTACTGCGGATTTTCACTGCGTCACCCGGTGGTCAAAACTCGACGTGCAATGGACGGGAGTCAAAGTCACAGATTTTATGAACTACACAGAAGTTGACCCGAAAGCTATGCACGTCTTGGAACACTGCTACGGGGGCTACACCACTAACATTGCGATCGCAGACTTCCTCCGAGAAGAAAACTTTTTCGCCCACACCGTCTTCGGCGAACCCCTATCCCCAGACCACGGCGGCCCAATGCGGCTGGTAGTTCCGCACTTGTACGCTTGGAAAAGCGCTAAATGGATTAACGGCCTGGAATTTACAGAAACCGAAAAACTCGGTTTTTGGGAACGCAACGGCTACCACCGGCGGGGCGAACCTTGGGCTGAGGAACGCTACAGCGGTGTGTTTTGAAAGGGTCGATCGGGATTAGGACTTGCCCAGAGCTTATATAGACGGTATTTCTGGAGGGGAAATCCGCTGTTTGACCGCTTCAATCTGCGGAAATCGCATCTCGATCGCATCTTTGGGCTTTATCACTGCCGGGGTTCCCTCTAATTTCAGCAAAATACGTAAACCCGACGATCGTAGTTTGTACGTAATTTACCCGATATATAAACTACTTTAACTCCCCTACACAAGTCGCAAAAAACAAATATTTCCCGTTTCTGGTTAATATAAAACTCCTTTAACTGTCAGTTAGCGCAGGCATTACCGTGTTTATACGTAAGTGTTTGGTTTTGATGGCTTAGACTTGGAATAAAATAACAAATTAGCCTAAACCCGACCCAAATCATTTTTGTCGCTCCGCGCTCCCATGCCTGCTACTGCAAGGTTTAAAGCCACAATTTTTATAATTATTTGGTGTGTATTTAGAGGGAGCGATCGCCCGCGGGCTTATTCGCTAGACAGGATTTATGAAGGATATGTAAAGGCTTGATAAAGAATATGTCAAAACTTACCTAAAGTGGCAAAAACACAAACAAAATATATGATAATGAAACTATTAAGATCGTCACACGAAAGGAAACAGCTTATGAATACCAAACTCTTATCCGCCCTAACAGCCACCGCAGCCGCCACAGCTCTGTTTGGCACCGGATCTCCAGCTCAGGCATTCTCCTTTGGTACCACCGGCATCAAATTCCAGCAAGATACAAGTGTCACCTTTAACTTCAAAGAATCTCACGGTATGTACACTTCCTCTTTGGGAGTCTACACTGTGAATGACTCGGCGCTCTCTAAAGTGGCCACCCTGTTTGAGGAAACTAAATCCTCAGACAACGGCGACGAGAACGAATGGAAAGGAACTCTAGGCAATACAGTCTTGGGTGGAGCGACAACATTCACATTCCTGGCAAATCAAATTTACACTTTGGGACTCGACAGCGACTGGGCCGGCACTGTCTACTCAACCTCAGCCTTGAACGCCGGCGCCCAGCTAGCCGTGTTGGGCGGATCGTCGTTGTGGAACGCACTGGGCAAAGAAACTACAAACACCTTCCAAGCTGCCGGACAATTCACAGACGCAACAGCTTCTCTGTTTAACGGAGGCGCAGTCATCTCCTTCGACGATGGCGGTAACGGCAAGGACGCGGACTTCCAAGACTTCACCGTAACGGCAGAAGCAGTTCCCGAACCGATGACGATGACCGGTTTGGCTCTCGGTTTGGGTGGCTTGGTGGCAGCGCGCCGCCGCCGCGCTAGCAAGACGGCTTCCTAATTTTTTCAACCGGAACAGTCGGCTCAATGAGGTTTGAGAAAAAAGAATACGATTTGCAGGCGCGCTGATGGGAAGTCGGCTCGCCTTTTGCTTGATTTCAACCAAAGGACACCTTGATATTAGGCGTCGTTAGGTGAATTTGACCGAAGAGTTGTTCGAGGAGTGCAAGTAGTACAAATTCACCGGTACGGGTTGAGGAATTTTAACCCACTTTTGGCACACTCCACTGTCACAATCGGTTTTGAAGTAATTTTGAAAACCACATTAGTCATTTTTTTAAGTAATTGGACAGAATTAATTACACACTGATTCTTTGCTAATTTTTTACTAGACAAGGCTTGTAGCCCATAGTTTTGTGTAATTAATTGTGTCCTGCTACTTATATAAACAATCGAAAAATTGGACTGGCGATCGCCAGTCCAATTTTCCCAAACGCCCAAAATTCGCAGTGTGACACTTGCCTGGTGCGGAATGTGAGGACTGAAAATCAGAACTTACGCGCGGAACATACAGCGCGATGGGAACAGCCAGCGACTGTAAATATCACTCAATTGAGTTCCCGCACTAAAAAAGCCCATTCATCTGCCAATTCTTCAATGATTTTCGCAGTGGGTTTGCCGGCACCGTGTCCCGCTTTGGTTTCAATCCGAATTAACACTGGTTTTTCTCCCCCGTGCATTTCTTGCAAAGCAGAAGCAAACTTGAAACTGTGG
>JAICRN010000470.1 GCA_025937335.1 Microcoleus sp. TY_ISSM_2_bin.22 | reverse complement strand
CCGATCGCACTCTATATCATCTAAACTCAAGCTACCGTCGCCGAGTTGCAAGCTGCCTGGACTGCCGTGAGAAACAATGTGAATGCTGTCAATATTAGTACGAAGAGCTAAAATTTGAGTAATTTGGTCGATCGCATCTTTATTCCCATCCAAAACGACTACTTCCGTACCCGGTTTTACCCCGGCAATCAAACTTTGATAATTTTCAACTTGAGTGTCGATAAAGGCGATCGTACTTCCTGAAACTTGATTATTTAAATTTGGCATAATACACCTATTGATAGCTAAAAAAAGACAATAATTTCCCTGTTTCGCGACTTGCGTCCGAAACATTTCTGAAGGTTGTAGTAACCATAACTGTTTTTTATGAAAATCTATATAAACTTTTCTTTATAAACACTTTTTTAATTAAAGTTTTGATAAAGATGGGAAATTTATTAAGTAATATTATGGATGAGCCAGCGCGAGGGGGATAAAATATCACAAAAAAGCCTCAATAGCAAGTGTGATGATACTCAAATCTTAAGAGCGGGATTTTTGATACATATCTGCGATCCGGTTCTACCGTTCGTTTCAACCCCTGGCGGATTTTCCGGCAAGGGTGGGGCGGGTTTACGAGATTATGGGTTTTAGGCAATTATTTCTCCTAAAACCCGCCCTACAAGTTATTCGTTAGAATATTTAAGGGCGATTCCCTACGGGATAACTTCGCTTCACGTACTTACTTCAAAATCCGATAGAATAAGTGCTCAACCCACATCTTTCTTAAAGCAATCCGAAATTAACGGCACTGATACTGCTAGCAGAAACACCACCCAGAGAAGCTAAAATCTCGCCTGTTTGTGCCAACCGGATTAAAGTTGCATCGCTATCTTGGACAATGGCTAATTGCGAGAAAGTCAGCCCGTTACCCAATACTAACAAGTCTTGACCGACTTCAAAGTCAGCAACAGTATCAATACCAGAATTGGTAGATAATAAGAAGCGATCGCTCCCTACATCCCCTACTAAGGTATCATCCCCCAAATCGCCACTGAGGAAATCGTTACCCTGACCTCCTAGCAGAATATCATTGCCTTGACCGCCGTAAAGGGTATCGTCGCCCTTTTCACCAATCAGGATTTCTTCACCTCGATTGCCAAAAATGAAGTCATTGCCGGCGCCACCTGCCAAAGTATCAAAACCCTTACCGCCGTAAAGGGTATCGTCACCCATTCCACCATCTGTCAAGTCGTTGCCTTGATTGCCATTCATCCAATCGTTGCCATCAAGAGTAAACATCAAGTCATTTCCTTTTTTACCGCGCAATACATCGTCGCTAGCGCTGCCCATGAGGGTATCATCGCCATCTGTACTTTCGGTAGTATTTGTCCCATCTTTAACGAATTCTATACCGCGGCTGGGGAAAGGTTCTTCGGGTGTAGAAGGTGTACTAGAGTCATCTGTATCTAAAGTATTACGGACTGTGGGATTGTTAGCTGTCGCCGACTGAATTTGGGTAGTTAGAGATGCACCAGTATTTTCGGAAATCGCCGACTGAATCGTTTTATTTCCGGCTGCGACTTGCAGTAAATCTTGGGCTACTTCTCCTTGTGCGACTTTTTGTATGCGGGCGATTTCTGTCGCGGCATCTGAGGGCGAGGAATTGCTGGATGCGATCGCCTTTATTCGCTGATTTCCCTCGGCAATAATAGAGGCAGCCTCCGAAGCAATACTAGATAGTTGCGGTACTTGCAGTTGACTCGTCGCCGACTGAATAATCGCCTGCACTTGCGTTGAATTGCTTAAGTCGAGAGGGCCAGCTTTAATTTGATTGGCAACGGCTGCAATTACGCGCTCAGCAATCTCATTTTTCGCGGTAGTTGAAGCACCGCTAATTAAATTTGTGAGCAAGACAATGGTATTTTGCACCTGAGCGTGTGCTGCATAAACCGCCAAACTGTTCGGGTCGTTTTTAGTAATTGCCTCTAGGGGGTCGTAGCTGCCCAAATCAACATCAGCCGGCAGACTCAGCGCCGATTTCACTTGAGTTTCTGCAGTTTCAGGGTTGGTGCCTTGCTGGGCTAACTCAGCGATGACGGTAGTTAAAGGTGTCACCACCTCTGACTCTGGAGTAGAAGACAATTGTGTCTCTAGGGGCAAATATGTCGAGGTATCTATCCCGTCGGTCATGACAATTTTGCCTTCGGTATAGTCGATCTTGCCATCTTTATTGTTGTCGAACTTTTCTAGTTCTACTGTGAGGTCGAAGCTGCCATCAGGGTTGGTAAAGGCGAAGGGTTCCTGCTCATCTTGCAGGCCATTGAAGTTGCCATCGAAGAAGACGTTTCCGCCAGTGATGTAACCGTCAATGGCACGACTCTTGCGCGTCGAACCAGTTCCCAAGCTGAAGTCAGCCAGTTTCATCTCGCCGAGCCGCTTCTGGTAAGCCGTTTTCCAGGTAAAGCGAGGGCCCCTCCAGCTCCATTTGACCGAGCGATAATCAGCCTGAAAATCTAGCGCTGCTTTAACGTCACCATTGACTTCAAACAGGCTCAGAGGATTACTGATGCGGGAAGTAATTTCTGAGGCGTGAATTTTGCCGTCACCGCTGGTGCCGTTGGTTTGGTCTTCGCCCACGTCGAGCAAGTCTAACTTAGCATTCGCCTCAATGCCGCCCGTGAGATAAGCTTTAGCTACCAAAGCATTAACCCCGCCCCCAGCCTTAATACTAGCCTTGAGCTTGAGTTCATTAACATCCGGCCCGGTGCCGTCAGCATTTTCGCGATCGCTTACATAAAAACCATCAAGAACTTTATAGGCATCTGAGTCATTAAAGCCAGATTGTTTCCATTGAGAAAGTCCAGAGGTATCAAAGCCGAAACCAAAGTTAGCTTTAGCTTCAAAGTTTCCTTCTAACTTGCCGTTGACACCTACATTTACAACAGGAATGGAGTAGATAGGAAACTCTTTATCAATATTGAAGCTAAAGTCTAGTTTTGGCACTTTATAGGCGAACAGGTTGACATCCGGTTTACCCATCAGCAAGTCGATGGCAGATTGAGGATTAGTCAAGATAGGAAAACTGAGCCCATCCATGTTTTGGAAGAGGGAAAGCAACTCTTGAGTCTTGCCCTGGGACTTCGATTTAGCTTGGTCAGTGGGAGATTCTGCGGTTTTGGTTTGAGTTGTCTTAGCGGTTTGGGTATCAGCCTTGGGATCTGTGGCATCAAAATCGATCGCGTAGTCACCTAAATCTATAGCAATGTTCCCCTCTTGAGATGAAATACTATTGAGCAAATCACTTGCTTTGCCGATGTCCTCAAGGGCATTTAGGAATCGAGTATCGATCGTTTTGTTGGCGATAGTGGCACCCGCTTCGATCAGCGTCACCTTGCCATCCTTGGGGTATTTGTCGAAGAAATTCCTGATAGCACTGAATTCTGACAGCGGTTTAATATCGCTGTTGAGTGCAGTGATTACAGGAAGAGCGGGCTTAACAACATCATTGACTTTGGTAATCACAGGTTGAGCAAAACCCGTGACAAAGCTTCCCAAATCGAGCTGCATATTCTTGAACTCAACACTGGGCTTTTGCGGTCCGGTTAATTCACCATTAGCGTAATTGACGATCGGCCAATTGACTGCTAAGTCGAAGTTGTAGGAGGGGAGAGCTGCATTCCCGTTAACGCTAGTTTTGGCTTGCAGACCGAGATTAGCGCTACTATTTAAGGTAGGGTTCAATAAGTCTGACAACTGATAGTTGCTAGTCAGTTCTGGGAAGGTTAGGCAATCGCCATCATCAGCACCTCCCAAATTATCTAAATCTTTTAATTTGACAGCAAACTTTGCTTCGGCTTTGGTAGGATTGTCCTTATCGTTGGCAAGGTCTACTTGGAAAAATCCTAATTGACCTCTGGCAGTGAAATTATTATCTAGACCAGCTTCTACATTTGCCTCCAGTTTGGTTTTGTTGGTGTCAACATAGAAGCCAAAATCTTTATTGACGCCAAATCCTAATGATAAGTTACCGTCAAATTTGGATTGTGCTTTGCCATTTACGCCCAAACCTAATGCTGGAAGTCCTAAGTCTCCAGAAAGGTTAACATCTGGAAATTGATTGTTTCGGTCTAGGGAAATTTGCAGATTAATGTCATCTGGAGTACCTTGGCCAAATACCCTCAAACTAGGCAAATCTAAAAAACCAAAGAGTTTTTTGGATGGGAAATATTTTTTTAAGGCTTGTTGCAGATTCCGGGCAACTTCTTGAGAAAAATTCTGGCTAAATTGAGAAGTTAATTTGGCACCTAATGCTTCTGAATTGAAATTGCCATCTAGCGAGTCTTGGACAAGAGAAGTTAGGGTAGATTGGAGACTGCGCTCGCTAACTAACTTCAACTCATTTATTGTACTTTCCTTGACTGTATTCAGGAAATTAAAAACACTAGAATCGCCGGGAATTACGTCTTTCAATTGCCCTAAAATTGGCAGTTTAACTTCCAGTAAATTTTGATTGAGACTGTCTTGAAGCTGAGTTAAACTCCTTTCCAACCCTTGTAATGTTTGCCCCCAATTAAAAGAGGCGTTATCGATGTTAACTGTTGGCTTTTGCGGTGCAGTTAATTGACCGTTGGTATAATTGATAGCCTGCCAATTAGCGCCAAGGTCAAAACTTAAGGAAGGAAAAGCAGGATTGTTGTTAATGCTAGTTTTAGCTTGAAGACCGAGATTAGCGTTAGCAGTTAAGGTAGCATTGAACAAATCGGATAACGGATAGTTACCACCAAGTTCTGAGAGAGTTAAGCGAGCTCCATCATTCGCACCTCCCAAATTATCCAAATCCTTCAAATTGACGGCAAATTTAGCCTCAGCTTTAGT
>JAICRN010000704.1 GCA_025937335.1 Microcoleus sp. TY_ISSM_2_bin.22 | reverse complement strand
TAATTTGGCTGCAAAGTCAAGTTTCAACCACTGTTGTACGGGAATATGCTCAAAAATGGCGGGCAACTGCCTTGCCTCAAGATAGTAAGAAGCGATTGATAGATGACGGCAAATTATAACGAGGTTTAGCACAACAAGACCAAGCTTTAGATTGGCTGCAAAAACAAATTTCTCCGGCTGTGATTGCCGAGTTTGCGAAAAAGTGGCGCTCTCAATCTACTGTCACTAATTCTCCGATTCGGCTGATAGATACCTGCAAATTTTATCGGGCAGCACCCAACCAAAACCAGGCTTTAGATTGGCTGGAAGGGCAAATTTCGCCGGCAATTCTCTCGGAGTTTTCTCGCAGGTGGCAAAATGCCAGCCGTGACGGGAAGTAATATTTCCTCCGGTAAAATAACTCTTGTAAGGTTTGTATTGAGGATTTGATTCCTCATAAAAAATTTGAGTAACGAAGTCCTCAATACAAACGAATCTCTTTTGCGTGAGGTACAGATTGGTAATTGGTAATTGGTAATTGAGATTTTACTCTTGAGCCTAAAAGTCTTCACCTTTGAACCTTCTAGCTTCTACCTTCTGAAGGGGCGGCTCCAATCTTTGACGCTAAGAGAATTATCTGATAAAGTTGTAGCCAATATCAAGGTTTTTTAATCTTATTCGCAAAAATTCAAGGCCCTGCCGAGTTTGTAAGCTGCGCCAAATATAGCGCCTGCACTCAAATTACCCGCGATCGAACATTGAATACTAAGCGGGCAGCCTGTAACAATTGTATCTATGGAAATCCCCTTTAACATCACCCTGTTGATGGTCATGACCGTCACCTGCGGTATCAGCGCTCAAGTTCTGGCAGCTTATCTGAAAGTTCCGGCGATCGTATTTTTGTTGCTCTTCGGCATTTTAGCCGGCCCAGACGGCTTGGGAGTGCTGCACCCCAATCTGTTGGGCAGCGGTTTGGAAGTTATGGTATCGCTGTGCGTAGCGTTAATTCTGTTTGAAGGCGGCTTGAATTTGGAATTGCGAGATTTGGGCAAAGTTTCCGGCAGCATCCGCAATTTAGTTACGGTAGGCACTTTAATTACGCTAATTGGCGGCGGAATGGCCGCACACTGGTTGGGGGAATTTCCCTGGCCGATCGCCTTTCTGTATGCTTCTCTAGTAGTGGTCACAGGCCCGACAGTAATCGGCCCTTTGCTCAAACAAGTATCCGTTGACAAAAAAGTTGCCGCCTTGCTAGAAGCTGAAGGCGTTTTAATCGATCCTGTCGGGGCAATTCTGGCGGTATTGGTGCTGAATATTATTTTAAACGGCAATCCTGATTTGCTGGTTTTGTTCCGAGATTTAATCGTGCGGCTTTTCGTTGGCGCAGTCGTCGGAGTTGCGGGCGGTTGGTTGCTGGGATTCATTCTCAAGCGATCGCAATTTCTCTCAGAAGACCTCAAAAACTTAGTCGTTTTAGCAGGTTTGTGGGGATTTTTCGGCTTAGCAGAAGAAATCCGCAGCGAATCGGGACTGATGGCAACAGTCCTCTCCGGCATCGTCCTCAAAGCCGCTGCTGTCCCGGAAGAAAGGCTGCTGAGGAGGTTTAAAGGTCAACTTACAGTCCTTGCTATTTCTGTGCTGTTCGTGCTGCTGGCGGCCGATTTATCCCTCGCTAGTGTGGTCGCCCTCGGTTGGGGAAGTTTGTTTACAGTTTTAGCTTTAATGTGGGTAGTGCGGCCGATCAACGTTTGGCTGTGTACTTGGAACAGCGGACTGAATTGGCGGCAGAAATTATTTGTTTGTTGGGTAGCGCCGAGGGGAATTGTCTCAGCGTCGATCGCATCTTTATTTGCAATTTTGCTCACGCAGCGGGGAATCAACGGCGGCGACTCGATTAAAGCCTTAGTTTTCCTAACAATTATTATGACAGTTTTCGTCCAGGGACTAACGGCCGGATGGATTGCTCAACTTTTGGGCATCACCTCAAAATCTGTAACCGGTGCAGCAATTGTAGGGTCAAATCCTTTGAGCAGATTAATTGCTCGCTTGTTTCAAGAACGCGGAGAATCTGTGGCAATTATCGACACCAACCCGGAAGCTTGCGCCCAAGCAGAACGAGAAGGTTTGCGAGTGTTTTTGAGCAGTGCTCTCGACCACAGCGTGTTAGAAGAAGCCGGACTGGATTCGATGGGAACTTTTCTGGCAATGACTAACAACGGCGAGGTAAACTTAGTGTTAGCTCAGCGAGCGGCCGAAGAGTTTGCACCGCCGAGAGTTTTGGCAATATTCCCCAAAGATCCGCAAGCAAATACGCCTGCAAATCAGGCTAAAATTAATCAAGCTTTTGTCTCCGATTTGTCGCTGAAGGATTGGAACGAATATTTGAGCGACGGCGAAGTAAAACTGGGGGAAACTGAGTTAAAAAGTGAGGGATTGCAGTTTCAGATTGCTCACTTGCAAGCTTTGGTTCAAGCCGGAGAGTTAGCGCCGCTGCTGCTGGAAAGACAGGGGTACTTGCAAGTAGTGTCGGCGACCCAGATTTGGCAAGCAGGCGATCGAATTATTTATTTGCTGTACGATCCGACACCGAAATTGTTGAAAAGATTGTCGGGTTCGTCTCAGTCTCGTTTGACTTTGGAAAAACATCAGGTAGTTGAGAAAGTGCCGATTCCTTCTCCGGTTTTAGAGCCGGTTTTGGAGGAAATGGAAATAGCAAAGGATGCTAAAGTTTTGCAGCCACCAGTTTCGCGGTAGGAGCAGTATCCCCGATCGTACTCTGTAATCTGCTTGTCGCGATCGTCCTTACTCGGCCTCCCCAATCAGAGTAAATGCCGCCCAATTTCGCGGCCCAGGATGAGTTTTCATCGTAGTTAACATAGCTTGCCGCAATGCCTGTGCTTTGTCGGGATTATTT
>JAICRN010000588.1 GCA_025937335.1 Microcoleus sp. TY_ISSM_2_bin.22 | reverse complement strand
TTTAATGACTGCAGTCATAGGTAAAGTTGATTTTAGATTTTAGATTTTAGATTTTAGATTTAAAATTGCATAGATAAGCTGTTGCGGCATTTAAATTGTCTGTCAAAAATTTTTAAAGTCTTGTGGGGTGGGCGGGACGCCCGCCCTGAATATACAATTTAAATACGCGACAGCTTACAGCGTATCCCAGGTTTATTAAGAGCAGTAGGGACACGGCACTGCCGTGTCCCTACTGGGATTGAGCGATCGGCGGGTGTCCCTTCATCAACGTGGAATCTACTGTATGAAGGACAAATTCTTGCCTTAACTAGCCTTTTTCTGAGGAGCGACTATGCGTTCGATACTCATAGCAGCCACGCTCAAAGTCACCACAGCCATGCCGAGAATTGCCACAGGCTGCAACGTCTCATTGATAATTAGAAACCCGAAGAGTGCGGTCATCGCCGGCCCCAAAGTGCCAATTACTGACGCTAAGGCCGCCCCCGCAAAGCGGATGGCAAAATTATTCAAAAGATAGCTAAACAGCGTCAGTACCCCTAAAACAACGCCTCCGACAATCAAACCAGGCCAAACATTTTGGTCGATGTTAGGAGCAAAATTTTCCGACAGCGGCACCCACAAACTCAGGGCGGAAAATACAAAAATCGCGGCGAAATTAACTAAACTAAAAGGAATCGGGTGCAGCTTGCCCGCAGCCATTTGCGTCAGCAATACGTAACCTGCAAAGGTAATCCCAGAAGCCAGTGCCGCAGCGACTCCCACCCCGACATTGCCGCCGCCCGGAGCTTGGGCCGCAAAACTGGGCGATCCAGCTAAAATTAGGCCTGCGGTAATTCCCAAAATCGCCAAAAAGCCGATTGTGCTGGGGCGAGAGCCAAACAATATCCAAGAACCCAGTACGGTGACGATCGGGTAAATAAAGAAAATCGTAATCGCAATCCCGGCTGGAATATTGCCGATCGCCAAATAAATCAAAACCTGAGACAAAAACAGAAAAAATGCGCTTCCTAAAACCTTACTCCACAAAGCTCGATCGCCCGACTGGAACAACCGCCTAATATCTTTCCACACAGAAGGATACAAAAATGTCGCCAATATCGGCATCAAAGCCATCACCACGATCAGCCGCATCAACAAAATCAACAAAGAATTTCCAAAACCAGGAGTTACCACCCCCGGAAATTCAAACAAGCCAAAAACTACCCGAGGATTTTTGGCTTTAATTAGAATTCTCAAACAAACATTAAACAGCGACAATACTACCGCCGAAGACAAAGCCAGCACCAAACCTACTTGCACTTGAGAAGATGCTTTAGCGGTTGCCGTCGGTGGCACGGCTTCCGGCGGCGCATCCGCAGGTGTTGGCTGCTGAAATTGCGGGCGGACAGAATTAACAGAATTAGTTGATTCCTCGGGATAGGAATCTTGAGCATCGAAAGGATTCTCAAGATATGCTTCTTCTTCTTCGAGTTCTTCCCTGATGCGGTTGACGAGATTTTGTAACAGCTCTTCCCCTTGCAGTTCCAGGGTTTTCATGTTGTTGAGCCGCACGGAAAGCTCGCTTTCGTAACTGGTTAAATCTTGTTCCAGCATCTGGAAACTGCGATCGATCCTTTCATCCAGCGCCGCCAGCAACTGCGAGGCCCGTTCGTCGTAGTTGCTAGGCGGCAAGGGTATCGGGAACTCGCCGCTGGGAATCGGGCTGCTGAGAGAATTTCCCGAGTTAGCGCTGAGTTCGTTGAACCGCTGCACCAACAAATCCTGCAAATTGTGAGCCAAAACTTGAGCCAACTGCTTCAGCCACAATTGCTGCTGCTGAATGTATCGCCCAGACAGAGATTCCATCTGCTGAGACTGCAATTTGCGATATTGCTCCCGGAGGTCTTCAATATCTTCAATCAGGTGATTTTTTTCAGTTTGCAGCCGAGTAATGTCTTGATTTAACTGGCCTTTGACATTTTCATGCAAAGCCTCCAGTTCTTGCATTACTGAGTGGAGGACTTCTTCTGCTGATTGTGCATCCTCTGGCTCGCCCTTTGACGAGTATACGTTCCGCTGCGCCATTAGCCTATAACCTCTAATTTAAACTGCACGTTCAGTGTTCTTAAGTATTTTGGCAAATCAGGTCGCAAGTTATAGTGAGTCGATCTAAAAGATTGCGAACACTGTTTAATCAATAGTAGTCGCTCACTTGGAGATGTGAAAAATTTGCGTGAAGCGAAGCTATCCCGCAAGAAATCGCCCCAAGAACACTTTGTGCAATTAGAAATCATACTACAGCTTGACCTCTCCACGGATTGCTCCCGGTAATTCTCGCATCTAACTCACCCGATTGCACCCGAATCACAAGCCTAATGACCCATTCTGCGACTAAATTTGATTGGGGGGTGGCACTCCTAGCCCCTCAACGGATAACTTGATCCTGCGGCCAGAAACCCGGTTTCTTTTGTCCGCGTCTCTCCCGCACTCCCGCACCCAGATTTATTATATTAAAGGTTCCGATCTTTTGCTCGCGAAAGTTTTAAGAGGCGATCGCACCGTCAATCGATTTGAGATTTGAGATTAAAGAATTGAAGCCTTGACCCCACGGATAAATTCGGGGGGCCAGTTTCTCGGATACAGGTTTTTTATTTCTGGGTCCTGAGTGTGCGAAGGAATGAATCCGCGGGCTTGTATCCTGGATGCTGTAGGTCAAAAAGCAACCCCGCGCCATCAAAAAAATTAACACATCCCATCCCCCAAGAGCAACAGATATGGCATCCGAAATTTTTGACAATTCCTTTACAAAGGATATAGAAAAACTGAATATTTCCTCAGAAGCCGAAGTGTTTGTCTTTCCGGCATCATTTGCCCAGCAGCGCTTGTGGTTTCTCGACCAATTCGCACCGGAAAACCCTTTCTATAATGTAGTAACAGCACTGCGCTTAACTGGTTCCCTCAACTTAACAGCCTTAGAGCAAACCTTCAACGAAATAGTGCAGCGCCACGAAACTTTGCGAACCACTTTTGCAGCGGTATCAGGCCAACCAGTGCAAATAATCTCTCCCGCTTTCAAGACTAACTTAAAAGTATTAGACTTGCAATATTTGCCGCCAGAACAACGGGAAACAGAAGCAAAGAAACTCGCCGCAGCAGAAGCTCTTCGCCCTTTCAATTTATCCACCGGACCGCTGATGCGAATCACCGTTCTGCGGCTGACAGAAACCGAGCATATTCTCTTGCTAAATATGCACCACATAGCCTCCGATGATTGGTCGATCGGTGTGCTAATTCGAGAACTGGAGGCTATCTATACAGCTTTGATAAATCAACAGCCATCTTCCCTGCCAGAATTATCACTTCAATATGCCGACTTTTCCGAGTGGCAGCGCGAATGGCTGCAAGGTGAAGTATTAGAAACTCAGCTTGCTTATTGGCGACAGCAATTGCACGGGATTTCGGTGTTAAATTTGCCCACAGATCGCCCTGCACCAGCTAGGCAAAATTATCGGGGAAAAACTCAATATTTAGAACTGCCAAAAAACTTGAAAGACGCACTTGTAGCGCTCTCGCAGCGAGAAGGAGCGACTTTATTTATGACTGTGCTCGCAGCATTTCAAACTTTGCTTTACCGCTACTCGCAACAAGAAGATATTGTTGTAGGTTCGCCGATCGCCAATCGCAACCGCAGCGAAATCGAAGCATTAATCGGTTTTTTTGTCAATACTTTAGTGCTGCGAACAGACTGCTCGGGAAACCCGACATTTCGAGATTTTTTGGGCCGGGTGCGGGAAGTAACCCTGGGAGCTTACGCTCACCAAGATTTGCCTTTTGAGAAGCTAGTCGAGGAATTGCACCCAGAGCGATCGTTGAACCGCCACCCGCTGTTTCAGGTGGTATTCGGGCTGCAAAATG
>JAICRN010000460.1 GCA_025937335.1 Microcoleus sp. TY_ISSM_2_bin.22 | reverse complement strand
CCCAGTGTAGCGGCGATCTCTTGCCACTCCTTGGCCGATCGCTCTTTTGGCCACACATAGACCGATCGAGATACGCGGCTGGCCGCAAAAATTTTGCCGTTGCGGTCTAAAATTTGACCCCGAGTCGCTGGGACTGAAACAGGGCGAATGCGGTTATTTTCCGCCCGCTGTCGGTTGTAGGCTCCCTGTACCAGTTGCAGTTCGGCTAGACGAAATATCGGCAGCGTCACCAAGGTAGTGACTAGCAGCATAAAAATCATAACTTGGAGCGATCGGCTGCGTTGCCGTGAAGCATTGTCCAAGCCATTTTTGTCTAATCGGACTTGAGAGTTAAAAGAAAAATCGCCAGCCATATTAATTAATCTGCTATTTTTATTCAACTAACAGGTTGATCGGGTTGCGATCCGGATTATTTGGCGGAGGATACACCTATGATAACTTCTAACTCTTTAGTGACAGACATAAATTCTGTCGATTGGTAGAGGAATCAGCGGTTTTTTTTGATTAACGTAGAGGTTAAATATCAGGTTTTATTGACAATTCAACTGTTAAGGAGGTAGGGGCGCTGTGGAACCGATCGATTTTTTGATTGCTTGGCTGGTGACGGGTAGCAGCTTGCTACTGATTTCTCAACTGCCGATCGGCGTAGAAATTGACAGCACACCGAAAGCAGTAATTTCCGCTGCGGTTTTGGGAATGTTGAATGTTTTAATTTTGCCAATTCTAAAAGCAGTTTTTTTCGTGCCGAACCTGCTGACGCTGGGACTGCTTTCCGGCGTGTTTGCTTTTGTAATGAACGTGATTGTTTTTGCCTCGGCTGCGAAGTTAGTGGAAGGATTTAGCTTGCGGATGGGTCTTTGGAGCGCGGTACTGGGCGCGATCGCCTTGGCTGTAGTTAGCAGCTTTATCAACGGCGCACTGATTTAGCAACTCCCCTAGAAAAAGGGCGATTGAAATCGCTCGATATTTCCACGCCTTACCTTGCACCTTTCGTTTGCATAAAAGCGATTTCAATCGCCGAATATTTATTCTCCCTTCTTCCTTCTATCCGTTACATCCGTTAAACAATCCGTAGCCGAACTGCCTTCTATCCGTTACATCCGTTAAATCCGTTAAACAATCCGTAGCCGAACTGCCTTCAATCCGCTACATCCGTTGCCGAACTTACTTCCCAATCACCGACTTATAGGCTGTCACCTTAATATCAATCCCTGTAATATCTGTGCCGACAACAACAGCCGTAGCTCCTAAATCCAAGGCTTTTTTAGCCATTTCCGGCCCTGCGATCCCGCCTTCGCAGATAACGGGAACCTTAAGCTTTTCTACCATTTCCGCAAGCAAATCAAATCCGGGCGGCGAGAAATTTTTCGTCTGGGCAGTGTAGCCAAAAAGAGTAGTTGCTACAGTATCGGCACCAGCTTGGGCTGCCGCGATCGCAGCTTCTATTGTATCTACATCCGCCATCACTAATTTGCCCAATTCGCTGTGAATTCGCCCGATTAATGTCTTTAAGTCTTCGCCGCCAGCAGGACGGTTTCTCAAAGTAGCGTCAACGGCGATAATATCTGCTCCAGAAGCGGCGATCGCGCGCGCGTCTTCAAACCGAGGAGTAATGTATATCTCGCATCCCGGCAATTGCTGCTTCCAAATCCCAATTATGGGAGCGGATACCTGTTTTCGCACCGCTGCAATGTGAGCCGGAGTGTCAATCCGCACGCCCGAGGCACCTCGATTGACAGCGGTTCGAGCCATTGCCGCAATTACGATCGGATCGTGCAGCGGCGAATCAGCAGGTGCTTGACAAGAAACAATTAATCCTGTAGGAATTTGACAATTAATCATGGGGAATTGCGGATGGGGAATTGGTAATTGGGAATTATAAATTATATCAGTTCAAAAAAAGAATGTAACTGTAGACCATATCCCAACCCATATCCAATGAGTCAATCGATTTTAGATTTTAGATTTTAGATTTTAGATTGACTTGCGCGAGATAAATGCTTTTTCTTGAGGATTTTATATTTTCGATTTTGGATTGATTCCAGGGATAAATCACGTGGCGGGTACCACCTTTGAAATTCGTGGTCATTCCCCAATCTAAAATCTAAAATCTAAAATCTAAAATTGTACTACCCATTACCAATCCCCGCCATTAAAGAAATAATTTTGTCGAGCAAGTGTTCAGGGTGAATCGGTTTAGCCAAACAATCGTTAGCTCCGGCAGTCACGAAAGATATCTGCTCTGCGGGAATTTCATTAGCGCTTAAAGCGATAATTTTGATATTTTCAGTAGCGGGTCTTTGGCGCAGTTGGTGAATTATTTCGCAGCCATTCATACCGGGCAAACGCATATCGACAATCACAGCATTCGGCTGCAAAAGTTCAATTTGTTCCACGGCAGCCGAACCTTCAATCATCCACACCACTTGCAGGCCTGCTGCTGTCAGGATATCGCAAATCAGCATGGCAGTTTCTTCATCTTCTTCGACGAGTACGATGCTGCCCCACGAGGAAGAATGCAGCGGTAAAGATGAATTCGATTTTTCATATGTAAATTTTGTGGATTCATCTTTGCTTAGAGTTTGAATGGGTATAAAAACCGTAAAAGTAGAGCCGACATCAACTGTAGAGCTGACCTCGATCGCACCGCCGTGAAGCTCTACTAACTGTTTAGTTAAAGCCAATCCCAGACCGGTGCCGCCGTATTCGCGGCGGTAGGGGGAATCCAACTGCTGGAATTTTTGAAACAAAAGCGATCGCTGATTTTCGGGAATTCCAATGCCGGTATCTTTGATTTGAAAAACAGCGGTGCTGCCAGCAGGTGCAATACCGGGATGCCGCACAGCAGGCGTTCGATTTTTATCTTCTGTAACCCAAACTCGCAGGATGACTTGCCCGCCTTCGGGAGTAAATTTAATCGCATTTCCTAAAAGATTGAATAGAATTTGTCTCAAGCGGCGCGGGTCAGCGGTGAAGCGATCGCACTCTTGTTTTATCCGCTGTTCTTGCACCAGTTTCACGCCTTTAGCCACAGCTTTTTCTTTCAGGGCGCGCAGGCTCTGAGAAGCTAATTTAGAAATAGAAAATTCACTAATTTTTAATACTGCTTTTCCCGCTTCTACTTGCGATAAATCTAAAATATCGTTAATTAATTCTAATAAGTGGTCGCCACTATCCCGGATAGTTTGCAGGTACTGGCGTTGCTTTTGCAGCGGCACTTCTTTGCACCCAACTTTGCCGTAAGACCATCGCAACAGCGTGTCGGAAATGCCGATGACACAGGTGAGGGGAGTCCGCAATTCGTGGCTCATAGCTGCCAAAAATTCGCTCTTGGCGAGGCTGGCAGACTGGGCGGCGACCAGTGCATCGCGCAGTTCTTGCGTGCGCTCTATTACGCGCTGTTCTGAGGTGCGCTTTTGCTGCTGGACTTCTGCATAAAGTTCGGCTTGGTAAATGGCGATCGCCAAATGTTCTGCTATGTGTCGCAAAAATGTTTTTTTGCTTTCTTCCCACTCCCGAAAAGTACACTGGTGGGCAATTAGCAGCCCCCACAATTCGTCTTGAACTACGATGGGCACTACCAACTTCGCCCGCACCTTCGCCCGCCGCATCAACTCTAAAAAACAAGGCTGCGAAGAGTAAGTTGTTTCCACATCCGCGACGCACAAAGCCAAACCTTTGCGATATTTCTCTCTGTCAATGACTCCATTGGTAAAACACTGCGCGCCTTCACTAAAATTCAGTACAGACGAGATAGCATCGCTGGCTAAAGCTTCGTAGGTGACGCGACCTAAATAGAAGTAAGACCCGGAATTTTTTGGGATTTCGCCAGACCCAGAAACCGCCGCAGGTATTTCTTTACCTAACTCGTCATTGTGCGGCGCTGGGACTTTTTCAAATTGATAAATTAACAGACGATCTACTTCCAAAAACTCTCGCACTCGCTCGACTGCTTTTGACAAAATTACAGGCAATTCCAAGCTCTGGCGGATTTGAGTTGTCACCTGATTCAAAAGTCGCTCTTGTTCGAGCTGCTGCTGCAAAGCATCTTCCACCGGCTGACAAAATGAAATGCAGGGACTCGTAATTTGTAAGTGGTTGACGGCTTCGGAAATCTGGCGCTTTAGCGTTTCGGAATCTATCAGTTTGGGCGCGGATTTTCCCTCTATTTCTGTTTGGGTGTGTACGGGCGGGCGACTGTTTTGGCTGGCATTGTCTGCGAGAATCTCCAACAAATTTAGGGTGAATTCGCTTTGAAGAACGGCAGAGTTTGGCTGTATATTTTTAATTGCTTGTTTCAGGGCGCGAGGGTCAATTTGCCGCGAGGGTGCGGGTGTTATTTCTGCGAGTTTGTCTGCGAGGGGAGAGAGGAAATTGGCGATCGCCCCGGGATCGAAAGTCAACTGCACATTCAATTGCGAATTGAGATTTTTTTCGCTGTGCTTGTGTCCGTTTGTTGCGAACTCATCTAATAGATTGCCCCGCAGCAGCGCGCTAAACCGATCGGATACCACTGCTGCAAATCTTTCCGACGAGTTTTCCCGATTTTGAGAATCAGCGAGCGCATCGTCTGCCAGCCAAATCGCCCCGGGGATTTCAGCCATTTGCTGTAACAACTGGTAAGCAGCCTCAAACGTTGCTAGCGGCAAAGTCCGACTTAAGGTTTTTAGTTTCAATCTAGATATTTTCCCGGTTGTTTTAAAGAACAAAATATGAAGGCCCCTGTTTTGGGGACGGAACCCGGGGCACAGGAGGGGCGGCCGCTCCAACAGAGTTGAGCAGACTTGAGATAAAAGTAGTCAGAAGCCAAGGTCTCGTCAGGCCCAGGAGCCAGAAAGCTTATTTCTCCCTATAGTTGTCATTACTTTAAACAATCTTATTCCAGTATAATATTAATATATAATTTGTTAACTTCTACTTAACACTATCCGGGTAAATGAGCAATCCAACTCAACTCACCCCCGATTT
>JAICRN010000780.1 GCA_025937335.1 Microcoleus sp. TY_ISSM_2_bin.22 | reverse complement strand
CTCAAAACTTTAATAGAAACACTTTGCGGCATTGCTTATGTAGATAAAACAGAACAAAGCGGTGATTGGGCAAAGCGTCCCCTGACCCAGAAGCAGCTAGAATATGCCAAGATGGACGCGGTTTATTTAGCTGGAGTGCATCGCCGCCTGCTAGAAATTCTTGCCCAATGTTACCCCGAACCCGCAACGGAAAACTTGACAGCCTTGGGCGAAAAATATCAGGAAATAGAATCTCGGTGGAAGCCGATAGATTCAGAAATCGCTGAAGTAAAAGAACGCATTAAAGCAGGGATGCTGGCCCAAAACCTCAAAGACAGTTCTTATTTTGAGCTTTCCAGTTCGATAACGATGAAAGTAGATTTTCTCACCCTGGCCAGACTGACGCAAACTGAGGGAATTGAGTTAAATTTTCCGGTAACGCTGACGAAAGAAATTCAAAAACAGTTAGGCAAACTCATCTCCGATCCATCTTTGGCAGTTGAGGAGATTGCGAGTTTGCGGTTAAATTCTAATGTACAGCAGCGGCGAAAATCTACTAAGAAAATTGCGCCGGAACCGGAGAGTGAGGATTTAACAGCATTGGGGGAAAGGTACAAAGAAATTTTGCCTGAATGGAAGTTGCTGGATTCTGAAGTTGAGCATCTTAAAGAGCGCATTAAAAAAGCAATGTTGGTGCAAAATAAGGAAAATACTCCCCATTTTAAGTTATCCAGTTCCTCGATTTTGAAGGTAGATTTTGCTAGATTGGCAAAACTTGCGCTATCTGTAGGAGTTGAGTTAGATTTTATGGTGACGCTGACTCAATACATCCAAAAGCGGTTAGGGGAAGCTATTAACAAAATTGACGTGCAAATTGAGTATATTACCACTTGGCGGATGACAGCTAAGACTGTGGAAGATGAAGATGAAGAAATCCCGTTTTAACTAACGTCATTTCTGGTTAAGCAGAAGGAGACAAAACCCAATCAAACCCAAGAGAGTGCTTCTTAGGTTGATGGCAATAGGCAATTAAACCACACAAAACATTCGCACAGAGGCGTTGCTTAATCAGGGTATGAAAAAATAAGTTTAAAATCCAGAAACTGTGTCGAAAATGGTTTCTATGACTTCCATATTTTGCCTTGCCTACCGTAAATCAGCAACGCCTGTTTTCCTTTTATTCGGATCTTAATCAAGTCTTGTTCTCCGCTGACCTTTTCTATCCACTCGACGGTATTGCCGGATCAGTCGTTGGTTTCGCGTATGTAGTCTGCTACGGTGACCGAAATGTCAACGAGAGAACCTATTCTTCGCTGCTGAGCGACCGATTATTTGCTCCAGCTTTTCAGGGTATCGATCGCCTTGCACCGCGATCTTGGATGCCGCTTTATCGATATCACGCAGGTCGTCGGGCGCGAGTTCGACTGAGACTGCCCCGATGTTTTCGTCCAAGCGATGCAGCTTCGTGGTGCCTGGGATTGGAACAATCCACGGCTTCTGGGCCAGCAGCCAGGCGATCGGGATCTGAGCGGGTGTCGCCTGCTTCTGTTCTGCAATGCTGTTAAGCAAATCAATTAGAGCCTGATTAGCCTTGAGTGCATCCGGTGTGAACCGAGGCAGGGACATCCGGATGCCAAGTGACAAAAGTATCGAGCAGGTTGAACTGCGAATTAAAACCTTTTTTGAAACTCAACAATTGCAGACTCCTATCCAAATTGCCAACACGATTCAACATATCTATAATCTCATTCTATAGTCTTCTAGCGGGAAGGGATTAGCTACCTGACGGAGACAGCATTTTTCAAATAATGGAGCTAAGCGAGTAGATTTTTTGACTCCCAATTTTTCGGCTTGTTTTTCAGTAATTATTAGCTTACCAATGCAACTTTTTACTGTGCGAGACCGTCCTGATTCTGTTCCTGTTGCCTGTTTGATAAAAAAAACCAACCTCCGGCCCGACTACTTCTAGCCATTGCTCTCGAATATGCTTTTCGATTGTTTCCAGACTTGATAATTCTGAGGTCGGAGTATTTTTGTACATAATCTCGGCAATCTCAGCAGCACAAGATTTTAAACGCTGCTTCTGT
>JAICRN010000650.1 GCA_025937335.1 Microcoleus sp. TY_ISSM_2_bin.22 | reverse complement strand
GGCTTTGCGGTTAGCGGTTTTTGGCCGGCTTTGTTTGGTTCGATTGTGTTGTCATTCGTTTCTGGGTTGATTGGTCGATTTGTGAATGCCAATACTTTGTCTCAGTAATACATTATCCCAGATACTCGATCGGGCAAACTGCAACCGCTACTGTTACCGCAGAACCCGCCCTAACCCCTCCTTGTAAAAGGGGGGGATTTTTAGTGCGAAATATTGTTTTAGGGACTAAAAGCCTTTCACGGGCGGGCAGGATGCCCACCCCACAAGCAGATTCACTCTTCGCTTCACAGGCATCTTGCCTGTTGTTGAGAATTGTGGAACAGGCATCTTGCCTGTTATTGAGAATGGTAGAAGATATCAGTTCGATCGCGCAAAGTGCCGCAGCTTCTGCTACGCTGGGCGTCCCGACTTCTTTGACTACAATATTTGAAGGATTGGGGACTTCTACGCAATTTAAAATGTCAGCCGCAAAGGTTTTTAACGGCCAATTTCGCTCTTGACAAAGTTCTAACAAGCCGGCTTCACCTGATTTAGTGTCTATTGTAGCAATACCTGCGATCGCACTTTCGGCTAAATGATTAGCGCGACATACTTGTTTAATCGCTGTTTCGATTAATTCTTTGTGGGTTCCGCGTTCGCAACCTATCCCTATCCACAACACTCTCGGATGCCACTGAACCTTTGGCAAAGCAGATTCTGGCGAAAATCTTCTCTGGGTGAAACTAATCCAAATTCGGGCTTTGATAGTTGAGAGATTTTCCCCCTCCCAATACAAAGAATGTTTTTCTGGCAGACTGTTTTGCCACAAAGTAGAACCAACTTCTTGAATTACTTCGACAGTTTCCCCTCTAGCAATAGCCGCCTCCACTCCTGTCCAGTCACCTTCACCCCGCCTCCAACCGTGGGGAATCTCTAGCATATCTAAAGTAAATTCATCGCTCATTATTCAGTTATCTATTCTGTAGTTTCACTGCAATCGCAATGTTTAAAAAAAAATTAACACTCTGTTTAATGAAAATTTTGGTATAATTGTAGCATAAACTACAAAAAAATCGAGATTTAAGATGGTAGAACTAAATCAGTTACTGTTAGAGTTTGAAAGCAACCTCAAATGGGAAGGAGTGACAAAAGAATGGATAGACCGCCGGGAAAGTTGGGTTAGCGATGTGGCAGCATCAGTTAACCTGACATATCTAGCAGAATTGCTAGTTGAATTGGAATCTAACTTGAAGTCGGAATCGGTGGATATTCAGTGGCAACAGCGTCGAGACCGTTGGGTAGAAGAATGTCTGGGAGCATCGATTGTTCAAGAAGTATCAAGTTTATTGCTAGAACTTGAAACCAATACAAATTGGGAAGCGGTTACCGATGAATGGCAGCAAAATCGCGAGAAATGGGTACAGCAAATGCACAAGTTTAAGGAGTAGTTTCGAGGATTCAGAGCCTGTAGATATGCGTTTTCAGACTCTAAAATTTCCTAATGACTAATCACTAATTCTTCATCTTTCTGCAAAACCCAATTCACAAAAATATCAGCGAGTCCTTCAGCCATTTCCTGCATTTGCTGCCGAGAAGCATTCGGCTTCATAATCGTATTTTGACTGAAGGGCGCGACTGCAAACATTCCCAAAAATACCTGACCCGTTTCCCAAAAAGCCTCAGCCACATCGCTCATTATAAAAAACCAACACTCTCAATCAATAAAATTTGTACAAAAATAGCACAAACTGCAAACAAGACAAACTTTAATATGGTAGAACTAAACCAATTACTGTTAGAGTTTCAAGCCCACCTAAACTGGGACGCCGTGAGGGAAGAATGGAAAGAACGTCGCGACTGTTGGATGAGCGAGGTGTCAGCAGCAAGTGACGAAAAACACCTAGCAAAATTGCTAGTTGAATTAGAATCAAATTTTCAGCGAGAAGCGGTACAAAGTCTCTGGAAAATGATCCGTGAAACTTGGGTAGAAGAATGTCATATAGCATCGACGCTGGAAGAAGTATCAAGTCTATTGCTGGAACTAGAAAGCAATACAACTTGGGAAGTAGTGACGGATGAATGGCAGAAAAACCGGGAGAATTGGGTACAGCAAATGTACGAATTTATAGAGTAATAATTCACTCAATCAAAATCCACTTTCATGGTGAATGATGTCCCTCCTGTGCGATTGATTGTCTCGCTTCCCTCAATTACTTTAAATCCCGATCGCTCGTACAAACTCAGGGCTCGATTCGAGCTTCTGACACTCAGGGATACCGATCGATAAGATGCTTTTGCTGCTGACAGCAAACGAGTCAGCAACTGCGTTCCTACACCCTGATTTGTATATTCTGGAAGAACGGCGATCGCCAATTCCGGGATAGTATCGTCAACCCAGCCAAAGCCCTTGTCATCCTCTGTAAACAAACGCAGCCAGGCGGCTCCTACTGGCTGGCTGCCGTTCAATTCGATTGCTGCGAAGCCCAAATCGCTTGCACGTCCCCAATTGTGGACATATTTCGCAATTAAAGGATGATTGACAACAGCTTGCACCGTTGATTCACCTTCTTCTGCCATGTGCGCCGCTTCATACAGCATTTGCCACAAAAAAGGCTCGTCTTCCTGCGTTAGCGGCCGAATAGAATAGTGCAAAACTTTGCTCATAACAAGTTTTCCCTGTTGCCCTAATTATTCATCTTTAATTAAAACCCCATTCAGAAAAATATCTGCGAGTCCTTCAGCCATTTCCTGCATTTGCTGCACAGAAGCATTCGGCTCCATAATCGTATTTTGACTGAAACCCGCGACTGCAAACATTCCCAAAAATACCTGAGCGACAATCTTCGGATTCATCTTCCGATAAACTCCTTTTTCCATCGCTGTTTCAAAAAAAGCCTCAGCCACATTAGTCATTTTTCCGATGACTTCCAACTGAATTCGATCGCGCAAATCCGGGTGAAATTGCGCTTCCAAAAAACACACCCGCATCATGTCGCTATTCTCGCGGATATTCAGCATCCGCCGCCGCATCACCTGAGCCACTGCTTTGTAACTGCCCATCTCGCTTAATTCTGTCAGCAAATCCGTCAGCAACTCCACCCATCCTTCCGTCGCCACCTCAATCAAAATCGCTTTTTTATTATCAAAATGCCGAAATAGCGTACCCTCGGCCACCCCCGCCGCCGCTGCTAAATCGCGAGTTGTCGTGCCGTCGTATCCGCTGCGGGCAAACAAGCGCTGAGCGGCTTGTAAAATCCGCTTCTTGGTTTCTGTTTCAGAAGGAGGAGACTGATTAAAAATTCGCATGGCTTTGCAATCGGTAATT
>JAICRN010000258.1 GCA_025937335.1 Microcoleus sp. TY_ISSM_2_bin.22 | reverse complement strand
TCCACGTAAAGCCGGTGCGGTTCAATAAACTTACCTTGTCCGTCGAGTGCAGCTTCCAAATTGTCAATTAATACGCCCACTTTGTGAGTCTGAAGCTGCCGCTTCAGCCGTCCCAAGGTGACGCCAAAGTCGGGCCCGGGTTCTTCCTGAAAGTCTTGTTTGAGCCATTCTTCGATCGCGCTTTCCAAAGCTGTGATATTCTCTGTCTCTTTTGCCATCAACAGTTCAATTACCCGATCGAACCCTTGAGATTTGAGATACTCTCTGGCCAAAGTCGTTTTGCCGATACCGCCGGCACTTTGGATGACAATCACTTTTGCACCTTGGACGACAAGAGTATTGAGATCGGCGATTGCCGCTTCCCTGCCCAAAAAGTTCGGGTTTTCGATCTCCAATTCCGCATCGGGGTGGTTAGGCACTTGGGCCGGAACAATTTGTCCCGACTGCGGTTCAAGTTTCGAGTAGCTGCGCCAATACCGTTCTACAACCGCTTGAAGGTTGTCTCTTTTAATTTTTTCGCCATCTCCAAACAGCGCTGAAAGCCGCTTCCACAAATTAGAGGCGGCATCTTTAACAGTCCCTACTCCATACCCTTCACTATCTGCAACCTGTTGGTACGTCCTGCCTTGCACCCCTTGCCAAGCTTCGCGAAAGATAGCGCTGTCAAGGTTGTCGAGAGTTTTCAGGTTTCGAGCCACAAGTAACGAGTTGGTAAAATCCAGTGCACGATCGGCTTCCATTTAGTCACCAGGTTTAGCGTTACCCATCTGACACAACTTTAACAGACTTTTTCCGACTCGCTTACACGCTCAAACAGTGGACTTGTATAGACTTTTCCCGACTGACACGGCCGAGGTTGGTGGGGGATACTGTTGAGTGTGGAGGGGAAGTTGACAAACAAGCTTCTAACTTACACGCCGATCGACGAGTCGAGTTTATATTCAGGAGAAAGCAGCTATGTCTATTAACGATGTTGAAACAGCGATCGTGGATGAACAAATTCGCCCTCAAGAATGCGGCCGCGTTCGTTTCCAAAACAGTTGGTGGCCGGCGAAGTGCGATCGAGACATGACTTTTGAACCCGGTGAGGTGGTTCGCGTCGTGGGGATTGAAAATATTACTTTGATCGTTGCAGCGTCGTTTTCGATCAATTCTGAAAGTTAAGGCAAATCTACAATCGGGAGTGAGCAATCATGAATTTTGACAATTCCGAAAAAGCGATCGTCGATGAAGAAATTCGCCCTCAAGAGTCCGGCCGCGTGCGCTTCCAGAACAGTTGGTGGCCTGCCAAGTGCAAGCGAGATCTCACTTTTAAACCCGGTGACTTGGTTGAGGTAGTGGGAATTGACAACATTACTCTAATCGTTGAACCTTAGTTAAAAATTAAGCGGTTAGAGACTATAACTATCAGTCGATCGCATCTGAACCTTACGATTTTTTTTTATGAGGAGCTAAGAATGATGACTGTCAGCTATTTGGAAAAAGCGATTGTAGAAGAAGAAATTCGGCCTAATAAATGCGGCCTCGTCCGCTTCCAAAGTAGTTGGTGGCCCGCTAAGTGCGATCGAAAAATAACTTTGAAACCGGGTGACGTGGTTCGCGTCGTGAGACTGGAAAATATTACTCTGATAGTTGAAGCGTAGTTGGGAAGTAAGGATTTAGCGAGTCGAGCTATAAGTTGCTCGCATCTCCACGTTCCGCACAACTTGGTATTAGGAACCCAAAATCATGACTGTCAGCTATTTGGAAAAAGCGATCGTAGAAGCAGAAATTCTGTCTGACAAATGCGGCTTCTTCCGCTTTCAAAGCAGTTGGTGGCTTGCTTGGGTGGGATCGAGGCATAATTTTTAAACCGGCGAAGCTGGTTTAGGTGGTGGGAATTGACAAGATTACCTTGCTGGTGGAGGGTATGGCTTGAAATGTCGGAATTTGCGATCGCGCTGCCATTTCGGCGGCTTTCTCTTCAAATATCTTCACAGGCGCGATCGCTCTTCTCACCTCTGTTGCCTGCGATATTATCGTATGGAACCTCAACAACAACTCGCCACCGGCAGTATTGCCGGCATTTTTTTGCAGACTTGACAAGCGCGATCGATATTAATACCATCTGCTGCAAATTGTGGTAATCTGACAGCAATCCACTTTAATGCTCGATCGAGCCTTGTCCAGCTATGCGAATCGGTAAAAATTTACAAAAGTTTCTGCTGTTCACCATAGCATTATTTTTCGCAGCATCGCTGCTGATTAAAGTTACTAAATTTCACAATTATTTCGGCATCAACCGCGCCGATATCGAAGTAAAAGTTGTTGCCCTCACCTACGATGACGGCCCCTATCCTCCCTATACAAATCAGCTTTTAGATATTTTAGACCGCTATCAAGTTAAAGCAACTTTTTTTGAAATCGGCCGCAATATTGAGAAACATCCAGAAATCGTGAAAATGATTGTCGCGAGGGGAGATGAGTTGGCAAACCATTCCTACTCTCACAAAGATATGATGTTTAAACCTCGGGAAGTTTTGCTGTCTGAGATTGAAAAAACAGACAAACTTTTGCAAGAGTTGGGCGTTAAACAAGATAGTATCAGTTTTCGGCCGCCTTGGGGTCGGCGATTTGTAGTTTTGTCTTATTTGCTATCTCAAATGCAGAAAAAACTGATTATGTGGGATGTGGATTCTCAAGATTATGAAAAAACACACACGGCGGAAGATATCGCAAATCGGGTGATTGCAAATGTGCGATCGGGTTCGATTGTGGTGATGCACGACGGCGGGGGCGATCGCTCGAAAACCGTAGCAGCAACGGAGATGATTGTCAAGGATTTGCAGTCGAAAGGTTACGAATTTAAAACTGTTTCTGAGTTGTTGAAATAGCAATAGGCTGCTACGCATCTAAATTGTATTTTTGGGCGGGCGGGACGCCCACCCCACAAGAATTTGCTCGAATTTGATTGTGAAATTTAGATGCGCCTCAGCTTAGGCTGAGTCAGCCACAATTATTTTCGCGACAACAAATCAACAATCTCATACTGACGCACCAAGGAATAAATGGTGCGTCAGAATTAGACTTTTCGTGCAGATTGAAAAATTAAAACCTGAGGCACCCTACCACAATCAATAACCAAGATAGTTGGCCGCGTAATTAGCAATTTTTATGCTGCCACCAGCTTGCCCCATTCTCTCTAAACCCTTTTGAATACAACTCGCTAAGTATTTATCATCTTGCAAAGTGCGATCGACTGCCAAAGCAGCTTCCTTGATAATATCAGAATTCGCCGGTTGTGTGCCAATAACCTGCACGGAATCACCTAAAAGTCGGTGTTGAGCCTCCGCAAATCTATAGGTAAATGCAGGGCCTTTTCCCGGTACTGCAATTACAGGTTTTCCCAAGCCCACAGCTTGTTCGATCGCACTTCCTGTCATCCCAATGACTAAACTAGACTGCTGTAAAATATTGGCAAAAGCATCTGCATAACAAAGCACTTCAACTCCTAATTCTGGGTGGCTTGGCGGTGATTTTAGCTGTTGAAAAATTAACTTGCCCGATCGGTGTTGCCATCCAGAACGCGCCGCAATATCATCTAATTGAGGCATCAAAGCTGGAACTAAAGCTGCCCGAAACTGCACTGGTACAGTAGAGTAACTAGCAATTTCTTTAACCAGTTCCAACAGCAAAACGAGGTTGTCGGTGGCTTCCCGGAGGCGAGAACCGGGCAGAAGGGCGATCGTCCGAACTCCGGCTATTAACTGCAAATCTTTGCCCGTAGAATTGAGGTTGTCCATGACGGGGTTGCCGACAAACTGAGCTTTCTTTAAACCCTGTCGGTTTAAGTCAGCAGCAGTCAAAGCATCTCTAGTAAAAACCGCCAGACATTTCTCCGAGCAAAGCAACTGCCACAAGATTAAACCCAAATCGACTCGCCCTTCGTAATAACTAGAATGAGCCGACAGAAAAATTATATAAGGGCGGTCGGTCGATCGGGCGATCGCCGCCGCGACAATATCCCCAGTTGCCACCACCAAATCGCAGTGGCGCGAATGCCTCCAAACAGCCTGCAATTGCTGCCAAGTTAAAGCAATTAGGCCCGCCCCAACATCTTTGAGGAAAAACAGGGGATTCATGTAAAAAACTCCCCCAGACGGCATTTGACTGGTGGGCCCAATAATTGGCACGGTCGATCGGCGGTAAGCAGCCCCGTCACCTACAACCGGCATTGCCGAAACATCAACATCCGCACCAGATACTCTTAAAGCTTTGAGAATTTGACAGTTAATCGCGTCTTCCCCGTGGCCGTTGCTGAGGAAAAGTATCCCCTTCGATTTCATAAAATCCAATCAAGATCAGGCTTTTTAAACTCATTTGCGCGATCGCTACCTGCCGACAGGCTACGATTTTGTTACTCTAATTTAAATACCTTGTGGAAGTGAAACAGCGTGAATATTGAAATTGGGCGGGGCAAAAGTGCTCGCCGAGCTTACGGCATAGATGAAATCGCGCTCGTACCAGGACAGCGCACCCTCGACCCGAGTTTGGCAGATACCAAGTGGCAGATTGGCGGGATCGATCGAGAAATCCCGATTATCGCCAGCGCCATGGACGGAGTAGTCGATGTCCGCATGGCCATTTTGCTGTCGGAATTGGGAGCAATGGGCGTGCTCAACCTAGAAGGAATTCAAACCCGCTATGCCGACCCCCAGCCAATATTAGAGCGCATCGCCAGTGTGGGGAACCACGAATTTGTTTCCCTGATGCAGGAACTTTATGCCGAACCCATCAAGCCAGAATTAATCGAGCTCAGAATTAAAGAAATTAAAGCAGGAGGAGGGATTGCCGCCGTCAGCGGTACACCGGCCGCTGCGAGCAAATACGGCCGGGCGGTTGCTGAATCGGGAGCCGATATATTTTTTGTGCAAGCAACAGTAGTCTCGACTGCTTTTCTTTCCCCGGAATCGATCTCATCTTTAGATTTGACTCAATTCTGTCAAGAGATGCCGATACCAGTAATTTTGGGCAACTGCGTGACCTACGAAGTCGCCCTGAATTTAATGAAAACTGGCGCTGCGGGCATTCTCGTGGGCATTGGGCCGGGGGCTGCTTGCACGTCTAGAGGCGTATTGGGTGTCGGCGTTCCCCAAGCCACAGCGGTAGCAGACTGCGCCGCCGCGCGGGACGACTACTATCGCGAAACTGGCAAATACGTGTCGGTGATAGCTGACGGCGGTTTAATTACCGGCGGCGATATCTGCAAGTGCATTGCCTGCGGCGCAGATGGAGTGATGATTGGTTCGCCCTTTGCCAGGGCAGCCGAAGCTCCCGGGCGAGGCTTTCACTGGGGAATGGCGACTCCCAGCCCGGTTTTGCCGCGCGGCACTCGCATTCGCGTCGGGACTACGGGGACTGTGGAGCAAATTTTGCGCGGGCCTGCGGTGCTAGATGACGGTACGCACAACTTGCTCGGAGCTCTGAAAACTAGCATGGGTACTTTGGGCGCTAAGGATCTTAAGGAGATGCAGCAAGTGGAGGTGGTAATTGCTCCTTCTCTGCTGACTGAGGGTAAAGTCTATCAAAAAGCTCAGCAGTTGGGCATGGGTAAGTAGATTTACTGACCCAACACCAGCATACCTTGACAAAATGTGTTCTAGAGTCTCGAAATTTACAGAATATTGTGGAATTATCCAAAAGGAGATGTCACAATAGAAGAAGCGGAGACGCATGTTTCCGTTCACTCCTCACACCACACTCCGCCCGGACTACTGTTCGGGCGGTTCCTTTTGTAGCAAAAATCTTAGCTCTTGCTTACTACAGACAGGACTGAGGCTGTTAGCTCCGGAGAGGGGGAGAGTGGCAGAATGGGAGAGTGCGGGAGTGGCAGATAATTGAGAATTTTTCTTCTTCCTCGTGCATTCTGCCTTCGGAAACATCAGTGCCTTGTTCCTTCAGAAACCTTGTGCCTTCTTGGTGCTACCCTCTTGGTTCTTCGTTCTACCCTCTTGCTTTTTCCTTCTTTTTACCCGATCGCGAAGTCGAAGGGCATTCTTGCTTCAAAAGCCTTCTGTTAAAATCCTTGACGCAAGTGGTTACATTTTTTGCTAGACTTGTTATCCGAGAAATAGTATTTACAAGGATGGCTAGGGATGTCAACAGCCGCGCAAGTAACCGACTCTTCTTTTAAGCAGGAAGTGCTCGAGAGCGAAGTTCCAGTTCTAGTGGATTTTTGGGCTCCCTGGTGCGGGCCCTGTCGGATGGTGGCGCCCGTCGTAGACGAAATTGCCCAGCAATATGAAGGGCAGGTCAAGGTAGTAAAAGTTAATACCGACGAGAATCCTCAGGTTGCCAGCCAATATGGTATCCGCAGCATTCCGACGCTGATGATATTTAAGGATGGTGCACGGGTGGATATGGTGGTTGGGGCAGTTCCGAAAACTACTCTGGCCAACACTCTGGAAAAGTACATTTAACCCAACTGCGAGCGGTTTCGCGCTGTTCTTTTTGGGCCGCGAGAGCTAACTCGCTTCAGAACCGGGGCAAAGCTACTGGAAAAGCGATTAGTTGCCAGCAGGGCAATTTGCTGGTTGCTATGAGCTTCCAAATTTGGCTTGCCCCTTAATTTTTAGTAGCGACAAATTGTTACCGTTTCGGAAAAATTCATGATTCGTTCTGGGTCTGGTCAAGGTTTTGAGTCCCTCCAAGCTGAATTGATCGATTTGCTCGATCGCTTGCCCATGTTGAAGCACTCTGAGTGGATCGAACGATCGCTCTCTACTATAGTGCAAATGGCCAGAGAGGATCTCGATCGCCTAGACTTGAAGATTATTGCGGCGTCGCTCCGAGATATGGAGAGCGCTTTTGAGATGTTTTATCCTTACCGACACGTTCGCAAAATTGTGATTTTTGGTTCGGCAAGGGTGTCACCGCAATCGGCAGAATATTTGATGGCCAGAGACTTTGCGCGCGCGATCGCCCAGCAGGGGTTTATGGTGATTACTGGCGGCGGCGGCGGAATTATGCAGGCGGGGAACGAGGGGGCGACGGCTGAACGTTCTTTTGGGCTGAACATTCAGTTACCTTTCGAGCAGAGTTCTAATCCTTTCATTGCCGGCGATCCCAAATTGCTCAATTTTAAATATTTTTTCACTCGCAAGTTATTTTTTCTCCGGGAGAGCGATGCTTTAGCTCTGTTTCCGGGCGGTTTCGGCACTCTGGACGAGGCTTTTGAGTGTCTGACTTTGACTCAAACTGGCAAGTTCGGGCCGGCTCCTGTGGTATTGATCGATCGACCGGGAGGAGATTATTGGCACGATTGGAATTATTTTGTGCAAAAACAATTGCGCGGTCGGGGTTTGATTTCAGCCGACGATCGCAGCCTGTATACGATTACTGACGATGTAAATGTCGCTTGCGAGGCGATCGCAAGTTTTTATCTGGTTTATCACTCCTGCCGCTACGTGCGCGAAAAACTGGTAATTCGCTTAAAAACAGAGCTTTCTGAGGAGAATGTCGATCGGCTAAATACTGATTTTAGCGATATTGTTGTCACCGGAAAAATAGAAAAAAGTCAAGCTTTGCCGCCGGAAATAGGAGATGCAACTTTCGAGCTGCCGCGCCTAGTTTTGCATTTTAACCAGCGGGATTTGGGGCGGCTTTATCAGCTAATTGCTGCTATAAATCAAATGGGTGCAGCTTCGCCAGCGGCGACGCATCCAGCACAAAAGTAGTCATTAGTCATTAGTCATTAGTCATTAGTTATTAGTCATTAGTCATTAGTCAACAGTCAACAGTCAACAG
>JAICRN010000730.1 GCA_025937335.1 Microcoleus sp. TY_ISSM_2_bin.22 | reverse complement strand
GGTAGGAGGACTATTGGGCTCGCTAATAGGATTAATTTTATATTTTTTTGTTAGGCCGGGTTTTATTGAAGTTATTGATAATTTCCCCAAATCGAACAATACAATTCTATCAATGGCTGCCTCGATCGGGATGGTAATTGCGCTGATATTCTTTAGTTTATGTGGAGCTGCACTTGGAAGTATGATGAATAGGGCTTTGGCTATGACTATTGCTATTATCGGGCAATTTTTATTATTTGCATTGCTTATTCTCGGGGCAATGATCGACGGTGAGGGTTCCTGGGCAGCATTTTTTGCAGCATTTTTTATTTTGCTAACCAATTTGTGTTGCATGATAGTTTATACAATTTTTCATAATCGGATTGACGAGCAGACTACCCTGAGAAAAATTATTAACATAGAGCGCAACAAAAGATATTTTCTAGTTGCTGGATTTTGTACTAGCTTGGTAGTAGCATTTCGACTGTTTTTAAACGTTGTCGCTCAAGCAGAATGGGTTGAACCAAGGGAAATAGTAGCTGTAGGAGGAGCGACACTCGCCTCTTTAGCTGTCACTGCTATTCCATTACTTGAGATGATTGTTTTTAAGCCGAATAGAATTATTGCTAATTATCGCAAATTCCAAGCAAGTTTAATTAAACCTTAAATAATTGCTCGCTTGTTTTACTAATTTTTTGAGGACTGAAGTCCTTACTACAAACCTTTTTGGAACTGAAGTTGTGATTGCCAAGCTATGAATGATTTTCCTGATTTTTCCAATTACGGCTATCAAGTAACTCGCGAACTCGGCCACAACCGCGCGGGCGGGAGAGTTACCTATCTCGCTACCGAAATTAATACCAAACGTTCCGTTGTTGTCAAACAATTTCAATTTGCCCAGACTGGTGCTAATTGGGCGGAATACCAAGCTTATGAAAAAGAAATTCAGATTTTGCGGGCACTCGATAACCCCAACATCCCCCGTTATTTAGATTCTTTCCAAACTGCATCGGGTTTTTGCATGGTACAGGAATACAAAAATGCCGATTCTCTCGCTATTTTGCGCCAGCTAACACCGCAGCGAACCAAGCAAATTGCTATCTCTGTGTTAGAAATACTCAAATACCTGCAAAACCGGGTGCCGCCAGTTATCCACCGAGATTTAAAGCCGGAAAATATCTTGGTGGACGATCGCCTCAATGTCAGCCTTGTCGATTTCGGATTTGCTAGAATCGGGGGGGGAGAAGTCGCTGCCAGCAGCGTTGTCAAAGGCACGTTGGGCTTTATGCCGCCAGAACAAATGTTCAACCGCCAGCTAACAGTCGCATCCGATTTATACAGCCTCGGCGCCACGCTAATTTGCTTGCTAACCGGCATCAATTCTACCGAAATTGGCAGCTTTATGGACGACACGGGGCGGATTAATTTTAAACATAGCTTACCGCAGCTAACTCCAGAATTTCTTGACTGGCTGCAAAAAATGGTGGAACCGAATTTCAAACACCGCTATGCTTCTGCAGATGCAGCCCTCAATGATTTAATTTCCCTGGAGGTAGTTCGCCAGCCTAAAAAATCAAAACTTGCACTGATATCAATCGGAGTGTTGACAGCAAGTGCTGCTATTTTTCTCCAGTTTATCCTGAAATATCCTGAACTTCAACAAGTAGTTAAATCCCAACCAGAAACCAGCCAACAGAATTTAAAACCTGTGACTCAAGTGATGTTCACTAGCGAACTAAAATCCAAACAAATTATAGATTTTGTGTCTTTAAAAAAACAGCAGAAAGTCTATTTTGCTGTCAGTGTCACTAACTTGTCAAAGGGAGAATATGAAGGTATTTGTAGGGTATTTGACTCTCAAGGAAAATTGGCAGCCCAGGGTATATCTCGTTTAAGAACAACGGCAGATCGACTAAATACTTGGTGCGGGTACAATTTTACAAAGGATGCCAAGCCTGGGAATTGGAAGTTTAAATTTTATTTAGACAATCAAAGAATGGCGCAAAATAGTTTAAAGGTATTACCTTAAAATATGTGTACCGGGCGGGCAGTGAATTTCTGTGCCGTCAAAAGTGGGCTGCGTCGGATTGCTTCGATAGCCCTCCTTTTCCGGCTCGCTTTGGCAGATGGCTGAAATAGTTGTTAGTTGATTGCTAACATCTTTTTTGAAAGCAAATACTGCTCCTATGTATACTGCACCGTAGTCTTTTTCCCCTTCCATAGAGTAATCCATAGGTATAGCAATCGCGATCGCGGTTTCAAATTGTGCTGGTTCGCGCTTATTCTCCAACGTTTGAACTGGCTTCATTAATGATGACTGAATTTGACGCCTATAGTTATCTCTGCCGCCACCTTGTAGACCCAACCCTTCCAGGGAATCACTAAATTTGTTATTTTTGGCATAGTAATCTTTCTGCGCTTTATTGATCGAAGCCATATCTGATTCTGCTGCCCAAGATTTGCCACTACTTAAGATTTTAATAGTGTTAAGTTTGAAATTGTAAAAAGATGCTAGTAGGCCAGCCATAAAACCGCTGTAAATTACAGTCCGTACCAGCACACTGGATACTAAAAATCTGATTTTTTTACTTGTTTTATCTATATCTGTTGACATTTTTTTAAACTGTCATAAAGTAAATTTGTTAAGCTTGTAGGGTGCGCCACAAGCACCCTACAGATTACAAATTATGCAGTTTCGTGCTGTTTGTGCCATGCGGGATGCCACAGCAAT
>JAICRN010000256.1 GCA_025937335.1 Microcoleus sp. TY_ISSM_2_bin.22 | reverse complement strand
TTGCCGTCTCGACCTCCTCGACCCACTTCTTGATAAAAGCGATCGATAGTTTCTGGGATGCAGGCATGAATTACGGCTCGAACATCGGACTGATCCACGCCCAATCCGAAAGCCGAAGTAGCAACGACTATATCAACTCGTCTCTCGCGCAAGTCTTCAATCAGTTGAGAGCGTTCTTCTGCGCTAGATTCCCCCGTCATAATGGCACACCGCTGGAATCCAGCCGACAATAAATCCTGTTTCCATCGCCTGACATCTTCGCGTTTTGTGGCGTAAACAATCAGAGGGCGGGGAAGATGATAAACTGCTTCAATTAATCGCTGTTTCCTGACTTCTTCACTTTGACACCAAGCAAACCAGTAGGATGGTTCCGGTCGCAACTGTACGGCAGATATCACTTGAAAAGGGCCGGGTTTCCCAAATAAATTTTCCAGGGTATCTAAACAAGATTCTGTTAAGGTTGCAGTCAGCAATAAAGTTGTAAAAGAAGTCCAGCGCAGCAAATCTCTTCGCAAACCTGGGAGTTCTTGAAAAGCGGGACGGAATTCATCGCCCCACTGTTCGACGATATGCGCTTCATCTATTACGAAATACCGCAGCATTTCTGATTTGGCGACTTCGTAAAGAGCAGGTGCGAGAGAATTCATCAAGCTTTCGGGTGATGTGAAAACGATTCGCTGAGTACCGTCGCGAATGCGATCGCGAATTTCCTGCCGTCTCTCTTGTTCTTGCCCAAACTCGTCGCCATAATAGGCAGTGGCATGGTTCACAAAAGGTTTTAAAGCTCGTTCCTGGTCAATGGCTAGTGCTGTAGTTGGCACAACAATGACACTAACACCAGCATTTTGCGATCGCACCAGCGCCGGCAGTTGAGCGCAAAGGCTTTTCCCCGATCCAGTAGGCAGGTTAATGGCGAGTGTCGAATTGTCAGGAGCCGTCACAACAGCCCGAATTGCTTCACGTTGCCCTACACTCCGATACTTCTGCCAATTCACCAATTCCAGAAACGGATCTCCCTCTACTGGCTCGTAATTGCGGCGAATTTCATCATCAAATACGGGTTTGTCTGGGGGATATTGTGCGGAAAAATCTAGCCAATCAGGCTGCCAAGGATGAGCGCTAATCAGATAGTAATCCGCACCTTCGATCAAAATATCGATACCGCTTTGTTGCCACATTTCGCGATCGGGAAAAAGAGAAGTCCGAGGTACTTTCAAAGTTGGGGGTATCCCGCCATTTTGCTCGTATTCCCGCCGCAGAACCTGACGGATCAGAGCCGCAATATCTCCCATTCCCGGCGCATAAGAAGTTCCTGCAGCACCCAAAGTTTCCAGCAAGCGCCTGTAACCGGCTTCTGAAAACTGACTTGTATCGGCAGGAATCTTATCTGTTTGGAGAATTTCTCTGAGCTTTTGAAAAGAATCAGCCATCACTCATCTCCCCCTTCCTGAGATTCAACCGGAGGTCGCCCAGAAACTACAATGAATCCTACAGAATCAAGCTTGGTTCGGGGATAGCGAATCCCTTCTAACATAGCTTGACTTAACGCAGTTTCTATGTTAACTTCCTGGGCTAGTAAAGAATGCGAAGTTTGTGCGCTTTCAGCCAGTCGGTTGAGGCGCAGCCGCAGTTGGTCTAGTCTATTTCCTAGTTTCTGGTCGGCGATTCGGGCGCGCTGTTGGCAGAGTTCGATGAAAGAAGTGCGATCGCGCAACAGTATTTCCGAGGTCTCACGCGCCTGACTGCACAAATCATGCCACTTACTCTCATCAACAAACTCATTGAGAACCGATAATCGACTTTTTGCTAAATTATAATCTCGGCAGGGATGAGAACTTTTACCCTTGTACGAACCTTGCAGAATCTTCAAAACAGCTTCATCTTCAACAATGCTCATTGGTTCGTAGCGAGCATCAATAAAAATTGTCTCTACGATTGGAGGAAATAACGCATCAGCGCGCCGTTTCACAGATACAAATCTACTTCGCTCCAGCTCAAAATCTGTTGAAACTTGCTGGGCTAATTCCAAATCTGCCTCGACTACATAATTAAAGCGAAAACCGAACCATTCCATCCCTTCTCCAGCATCCCAAGAGCGATCGCACCGCCACATCGCAAAGGCTTGACCTCGGTCATCCCAATGAATGTAAGATGCTAGTGCTTCCACAAATTCTTCCCCAATACGGTAGAGGTTGACACCAGGATATTTAGTTGATATTCTCCGGTTATAAGTACCAGAGCGTTGTGCACAAGCAGCAAAGCAAGTTCTTAGATCGTGGATGGGAATTAGAGTGCGCGTAGTCGGTTTATAACGCCATACTTTTGCTAAATTCTGATCCTCAATTTGTTTGAATTGCAGTGCTTGACATATCCAGTTTTCTGTTGCTCGTTTAATTTCCTGATGGCGAGCATCATAATCATCTAATGTTTGAAAATATTGTGTAGCGTTTTCATCCTGGGCATCTATCTCATCTAAAGCGTTTTGTTCGCTAATTTTTACCTGTTCTTCAGCAATTTCTTGTTGGATAGTCCCTATCATTTCCAATAGTCCACTAGCACCAGATTGAAACAGAGTGGTTACCAGTCCTGGTAGTTTTTCATCTACATAAAACTGAAGACTTGCAATTGATTGATGAAGGATGCCGAAACCGTCTTTTAATAATTGATACCAAGCAGCGTGAGGGCTATCCTCTAAGTCTGAGCCTGCGAATACTGTAAATTGAACATTTAAAGGGCGACCAATGCGATCGCTCCTACCAATCCTTTGTTCTAAACGATTTGGCGACCATGGAAGATCGAAATGAATCATCCAATCAACAAATTGAAAGTTCCGACCTTCTTCAGCAGAGGAATCGCAAACAAGGATAAAACAATTTCGGTCATTTTTGAACTTTTTGAGGCTTTTTTCAACATGAGAACGAGACATTCCTAATTGATGGCTAGCTACAGATGCCTGACCAAAGGTATCTGATAAGCACCGGAAAATTTCAGCGCCTGTTTGGGCAAAAATGGTGAAAATGACAATTTTAGGTAGGGGAGTTCCCGATATCGGTCTGCGAATTTGCTGTTGCACCTGTTCGAGCAATTTATGAAGGTTGCTGCGATAAGATTGAAGTTTAAAAGTCTCGGAAAGATGATAAAGTATCACTATCTTTAGTAATTCGAGGCGCTCGCCTTCTTCTGAAGGTTGCTGAATAATCCTTAGTAAAAATTGCAAAATCTGTTCTTCCCCAGAAAATTTAGGGGTTTCTGTCAGAATGCGGATATTATCGGCACCAAATTCTTGAATCAAGGCAGAATGGGAGATGCCGCTTAAACGGGTTTCCAGCACTTGCGCTAAAATTCCTAACCAAGTCCCGCTAGCACGGAATAAAAGTAGAAAAATTTGCTGATATTGTTGTTGGTTAGGAGCGATTGTGCGCCATTCATCAATTAGTTCGTGAATTTGGGGCGATCGCTCATCTAAGTCATACTCTACTTTTGGTGTCACATTTCGGGCAAAAATTACATCTTCCACCGCAGCGCGACGGTTGCGGAGCATTCGACGGTGTAACCGATAGGTGTCGCTGATGTGGGTGCGAATCGATCGCACAATTCGATCTCGAAGCGCGGCAGGTGTTTCTTTAGTTTGCAAGCAATTTTGCAACTCATCTGCGAGGTTTAGCAGATACGGATCTTCCGCAAAAAGGTTTTGCAGTTGGTTGAGGTTAGTTTTAAGCACAAACGGATTTGCTTTCTCTTTAAATGAGAGTAAAACTCGACCAATTTGTTGGCGGTTTTTCACCCTCGCACGAAAACCTTCCAAATCGTTAAGTTGATAGGTTATTGGATCGAGCAAGTGCAGCATCGCCAAGAAATCTTGCTCGTGATTGAGAACTGGGGTTGCAGATAATAGGAGTAGGCGATCGCTTTTGTGAGCGAGGTGTTTGCAAGTTTCAAAACGCCGGCGCTGTACCGCATCGGAAGAGGTAGCCATTGCTGCGATGTGATGCGCTTCATCTAAAATTAAAAAGCCTAAATCCGCATTCGGGCTGACTCGATCGACATCCTCTACTGCAAGTACCTGGACACGATTGTCCAAGTCAGAGAGATAGAATTTATGTTCTAATTCTTGAAGCCACTGTTCCCGCAGGTATTGCGGTACTAGCACCACTGCACGTCCCTGCGGTCGATCGAGGAGATACTGGCGAAGAATAGCACCTGCTTCGATCGTCTTTCCCAGTCCAACTTCATCAGCTAAGAGGTAACGTTGAATGGGGTCTTCGAGTACGCGGCGGACAACTTCAACTTGATGAGGATAAAGCTCAATATTGGCAGAAATCAGCCCTGTCATCCCGCGACTGACAGCGCGTTGTTCGATGAGACACTGGACAAAAGCTAAACGTCGATCGTGAAAGTAGGGCGTTTCTTGACCTTTCATCGCTAGAGTTTCGATCGGGTCGTCAATGGGTAGGTTGCAGCGAACGTAAATTTCTTGCTCGGCAACTAATGCTATCTTTTTATCGGGTAGATCGATTCGATACTGACCTTTGTCTTCATCCCAGTCAAAAATTCTGCCAATTATCCATGTATCCTGGCTTTCTGGGTGGATGTAGCATCGTGTTTGAGGCGGGAGTCGAACTCGATCGAGCGAAGTTAAGGCTAAGGTTTGTTCGCGGCGTTGTCCGATCGAGCAGAAGTATTCAACAGTTGCTGTAGAGTAGGATAGCTCGGTAACTTTTCCGATTCCTAAGTCGTTGTTTGGCGATTTTTCTGCGGAGACGCTTCGCGATCGCACCAGCCAACCAAGCTTCATCATAGTTTCGGCCTCTACACTACTTCTTACTAGAGTAGACGATCGCCATGAAAAACTACCAGTGTAATTTAATTTTCCATCCTTTTTGTCCTTACACTCAAGGGGAAACCTTAAACTGAAACGCAGTCATGAAGCTTAGCCGAAGACTTTCTGTAACGCATTCCAATCCCCAAATCTTTCCGTGTCGTAACGAGCATCCCACCACAGCCAAGCTGACGCACTTTAACAGAGCGGATTTGGTATTATATATAATCCGAGCTATAACAGCTTAACTAATATTAGGAAACCCAACCCAAATGTCACTATTAGAAGCACAGCAACTTACAATGCGATTCGGCGGTTTGACTGCGGTCAACCAGGTTAGTTTAACATTGGAAAAAGGCTCGATCGCCAGTTTAATCGGGCCCAACGGCGCGGGCAAAACTACATTTTTTAATATGCTGACGGGGATCTACAAACCGAGTGCCGGTCAGTTGCTCTTGGAACATAAGAATATCACTGGTTTGCCTCCGGATCGCCTGACAACTTTCGGCATTGCTAGAACTTTTCAAAATATCCGCTTGTTTAACAACATGACTGTTCTGGATAATGTTTTAGTAGGTAGACACTGCCGATTGAAAACAGGTTTGTTGGGTGCCATCCTCCGCCCTCCGGCTGTGATTGTAGAAGAGCGGGAAGCTAAGAAAAAAGCCTTGATTATGCTTGATTTTGTCGGTTTAGGTGCTTCTAAAGCGTCGGAGTTGGCAAAAAACCTTTCCTACGGCGACCAGCGCAGATTGGAAATTGCCAGGGCTTTGGCTTCCGATCCGAAAGTCTTGCTTTTGGACGAACCGACGGCGGGGATGAACCCGAACGAAACGGCTGATTTAACTCGCTTTATTTATCGGATTCGCGATGAGTTGGATTTGAGTATTTTGCTGATTGAACATGATATGAAGGTGGTGATGGGAATTAGCGATCGCGTCAGTGTTATGGAGTACGGTACTAAAATTGCTGAGGGAACTCCGGCCGAAGTTCGCGCCGATCCTCGCGTGATTGAGGCCTATTTGGGAAAAGAAGAAGATGGACATGGATAATCGGTATTGTATGCCGACAGATAAGTGAGGTTCGCAGTGCGCACCCTACGAAAAAGTGATAGAATGTCCGGCAAATTAACCGCAATAGAATTAGGGGGTAGTTTGACCAAAAATCTGTCATTTCAATCGATAATATTTATCAACCCGCCCCGGGCGACAGCATTTTATAACGAGCAAGTCAACGGCAAAGATATGAGGTGCGCAATGCGCACCCTACGAATTGATTTTAGGGGGTTTTGCTAAACTTTTGATTTGAATTGAGACAATTTATTATTGAGTTTTCGCCCCCTGACAAATAATCCTAAAAATATTGCAGTACCTAATACTGCGCTCGGTTCGGGAACTGCTTCTGCTTCTGCCTCTGCGATATTATTCTTAACTTCTACTAACCTTAAGTTAGTAGCGCTGTCGAATTTCCGCGAATAGACCCCCGAAGTATACAGGAGGCTTGTTGCTGTACTTCCTTCAGCCATTAAATTAAAATTAATGGCTGTGGGATTAAAGCTGTTGGTAGAGAACACGTTTGCATAAAAGCCACTCGAAGAGTCTAAACCGCTGGCAATTTCAAAAGAGTCTAACAGAATGTTTGTAACAGTGTTAATCAACCAAAAAGATATAGTGCCCGTCGCGCTGGCGCGTTCGGATTGGCGGTTGTCCACTGATGTTAAAAGATCTAAAACAGTCTGGAAATTGAAGGAAAAAGTTTCTTCGGCATCAATGTCGAAGTCACCGATAACTGCGGCTTGACTTTGAGCTAAACCGGAATAGTTGCTGCCGCTACCTGTGACTTCACTCTTCGAGAGATTTGCTGCTAGCAACTCGTGACAGTTAGATAAAAAAACTGCATCAGCGTTCGCTTGGCTAATAACTGAACCGCTGTTAGCTATTGTCTGAGTGTAAGTGTTAGTAAATCTACCTGTATCAGTCGGTTTGTGACTGAAGTTGTCAATGGTTGCTGCTGCCGCCGAACCTGCGATTATTGCAGCACTGCTAGGGGCAATGCCTACAGTCAAGCCGGTTACTAAAGGAGTTGCTAATAAAAATGCGATCGCTCCGCTACTGTGATTGAATTTCATGGTAAATCTCCTTAAATTTGAAAAATTTTAAGTGCGGTTATTGGTAATTTGTAGCGGTTGGTTTAGCTTACGTATTAATACTACCTATTTACTTAGAGATTTTGGTAAAGCTACTGTCAATAAATCTTGTGTTTAAGTAAAAATTATGTAAAGTTGGTCGCCACAGCTACTAAAAATACATTAGACCTCTTGCAAAAAAAATATGTGTTATCCTTAAGGGTTTGCTCGAGTTTAGGTAAAACTTTGAATTATTGGGTTGATTGGCGTCTCCTTAAACTTGCCGGGCCTGCTAGATTTAAAAATTGCCTAAACTTTCGATAATAGCACAAAATTATTGTGCAAGAGGTCTATTCTATGGAAGCTAGGGCTGGTGTTGATATAAGTCAAATGACTGCATACTCTAAAAAAGCTTGATTTTAAATAAATGCAATAAAAATTTATAATTAGTCGGGATAATATAATAAAGCACAAAGCAGAAAGAGTAATTATGTTGGAAATTAAAGACATTCACACCTACTACGGAAATATCCACGCTCTCAAAGGAGTATCGCTAACCGTCTCGCAGGGAGAAGTTGTGACATTAATCGGCAGCAACGGGGCGGGGAAAACGACTACTCTCCGCACGATTCAAGGACTGCTGCGCCCGCGCCAAGGCACTGTATTATTTGAGGGAAAGCCTTTAGAAACACTATCTACAGAGGCGATCGTCCGTTTGGGGATTTCTCAAAGTCCCGAAGGGCGGTTGATTTTTCCGCGAATGACGGTGCAAGAAAATTTGGAAATGGGTGCTTATCTCCGCAACGATACTCTCGGTATCAAGTCAGATATGGAAAAAGCATTAAATTTATTTCC
>JAICRN010000368.1 GCA_025937335.1 Microcoleus sp. TY_ISSM_2_bin.22 | reverse complement strand
GAGGTAAAATTGACGATTTATTGATTGGGTGGAGGCGGGTTTCGCGGATTACACAACGATTTTCTCTTGCCTGCAATATGGGAACAAGAAGTTGGGGATAGCGTTTTTCTAAGTCATCGATTTTGGCTTTTGCACCCCAGCGAGCATAACAGTAGTAGGCTTCTTGCATATAAGCTTGCGCCACTTTTTCTTTGCCCCAGTCGAGGTAGAATTTAGCTGCTAGTTCGTTAGCGAGAGCTTCTTCTTGGATGTATTCGTTTTCTTTCGCTCCAGAAATGGCCCGATCGTACATTTCAATAGCTTCTGCCCTCTGTCTGACAACTCGGTATTTCTCTGCTTCTACCAACTGCCACTTATGCAAATAATTCATGGGGGCGTGTTCTGCCCAATGCTGCAACTTCCTTTGATTTTCCTGAACTCGTTGCAACGAAGTTTCTAACTCCGTCTCGGACTCAGGAGTGGCAAGGGCTATGAGTGAGTCATAGAAATATAAACCAGCTTCGGAAGTATTTCCTACACTTCCCGCTATATACTGTCTTGCTCGATCGATATCTACGGAGGCCCCAGCAATGTCTTCCAGCAGGAATCTCAACGTTGCCCTGTACAGATAGAAGCTGGAGATTCGGTACAAATCGTTAGTGGCAAGCGACTCAGAAACCAGCTTCTCCTCATCGCCCTTTTGTTCAAAGGAAATCTCAAACTTGTTTGGATTACCCAATAAAAACAGCGTTGTTTCCAAAAAAAGCGAACAATAATTTGCCGTCGCTAGTTGGTTGAGGTCGAGTAATTGCTGACGGTATGCCCGAATTTGGGGCTCAAGTTCTGCCAAAGGTTGACCGCACCAGTAGGAATTTAAACAAAATCCATGCCCATGATGCCCGACAAACTCTAGATGGCCTGTTTCTAATCCGGCTTGATAGCCTGCCTGAAGAATGGGGAGGGTCTCCCGCAAATGCGATTTGCGATGGTACAAAAAGACTCCGATCGCAAAAAAAGTTGCAGAGCGAATATTTTTGGCATCCGCGCCACTGGCAAGACGATAAGCTAATCGGCCAAATTGAGCGGCTACCGTCACATTTTGTAGAAAGTTGTTGAGAAAAATGCCATAGCAGCTATAGCTAAAAGCTGAAGTACGACTGTTGCCATATTGGATAGATAAATTTACCTGTAAGGCAGCCACCAGCGCAAACAACGACGAACCAACCAGATAACAAACTGACACCATAGTTGCCGCCACTTGCATGGTAGCCAGCTTTTGGGCATCCACCATCGCTGGCAGATCAAATAACTCTTCAATAGGTCGATCGGCGATCGAGCTATTAACTTCCTGCACTGCTTGCTGAATATCTTCTGATGTAGGGCTATCGGGCAATTCAACTCCTAATTCTTTGAGACTCAACAAACCGATAGCAATTGCTTCTAAAAACTTGTTCTGGGACGTTAATGCCTGAATTTTGACGGTGTAAACGCTGACTCGCTCTAAGGGAGTTCTAGTATGATGAATCACAGTGTCAATCCACCGATCCATCTGGTCAAAATCGCCACAGAGTGAAGCCACTTCTGCGGCTATTTCGTGCAAGTTCAAGGTCATCTCGTACTGTCGTTGCCAAGCGCTCTCTCCAAGCAAATTTAGCCCGATCTCCGCATACTCGCGAGCAGCTTGATAAGCAGTAGCGCCTCTGGCTTTGCGACAAGCCGTGAGGTTGAGTTGTGCCAAATCCGATCGTTCTGTTTGGTCTTCAATCAGCGCAATTCCATAATTCAACTGATTGACAACTGAAAAAATTTGCTCTTCTATAGCTGCGGGTGAAATTTGCTGGATCAGCAATTGTCCAATCTGATAGTGAGCACGGGCTCGCTCTTGTTCGGGAATTAAAGAATAGGCGGCTTGCTGAACGCGATCGTGCAAAAACTTGTAATTTACTACCTCGGAATTTTCGGTCTCCTCCTGTCTTTCTCGCCCCATATAAAACTTATAGATTTCACTTTCAGGCAGGATTAACCCCTCTTGCAAAGCCTTCCACAAATCCGCCGCCGTTTCCGTTTCCAATTGCTGGGAAACAACTGCCAAAGTCCCCAAATCAAACTGATTCCCCACACAAGCAGCCAACTTCAACACATTCTGAGTCCCTGGCGGCAATTTTTGCAACTGCAACGCCATAAACTCGACCACATCATCCGTCAGCGCTGCCTCCCGAACTCGCACAATATCGCACTGCCAACAACCAGCAACCCGGTCAAACTCAATCAGCCCATCCTGATGCAGTGCTTTGAGAAACTGCGTTGCAAAGAAGGGATTTCCTTGGGTTTTTTGTGCCGCCAAATCAGCCAAAGGTATTGCCCGAGATGGAGCGCAATTGAGAGTATCCGCAACCAAATGATTTAGACTTTCTGAACTCAACGGTTCCAGCGTAATAGTATTCACCGTGGCCCCAGCTTTTGCCATTGCATCCAGTGTCAGCATCAACGGATGTGCTGCAAACACTTCATTATCTCGGTAGGCACCAATTACTAATAAATAGCCGGTTGCTGACTCGGCAACCAGCAGTTGCATTAACCGCAGCGAGGCGGAATCTGCCCACTGCAAGTCATCCAAAAACATCACCAGGGGATGTTCTGGTTTGGTGAACACGTGAATAAAATTTTGAAAGAGCAAATCAAACCGATTTTGGGCCGCAGTTCCTGATAATTCGAGTGCGGGCGGTTGTGGCCCAATAATTCTTTCGAGTTCGGGAATTACTTCAATAAGGACTTGTCCGTTATCGCCGACTGCTTGCAATATTTGAGTTTGCCAATTTTTCAACTGCTGGTCACTGGCGCTCAACAATTGTCCCATTAAATCTCGAAATGCTTGGACGAAAGCTGAGAAAGGAATGTTGCGGTTAAATTGGTCGAATTTGCCTTTGATGAAATAGCCGCGCTGGCGGGCAATTGGTTTGTGAACTTCATTGACAATTGCAGTTTTCCCAATCCCAGAAAAACCCGCGACTAACATTAACTCACAGCCTCCACCCTGTTCTGATGCCTGCTGGGAAAAACCTGCTACTCGATCGAATGCTGCCAGCAATTCGGCAACTTCGGTTTCGCGACCGTAGAGTTTTTCGGGTATGAGGAAGCGATCGCCCACATCCCTCTGCGCGATCGTAAAACTCTCTATCCTACCGTTTTCTTCAAGTTGCTGCCAACAAAATTCTAAATCGAATTTCAATCCCAACGCACTCTGATAGCGGTCTTCGGCATTCTTTGCCATTAATTTGCTGACAATCTCCGAGAGTACGGGCGGGATTTCGGGATTGATTTCATGCAGTGATGGGGGTTGTTTGGCAATATGACAGTGTACCAATTCCATCGCATCGTTGGATTGAAACGGCAATTGTCCCGCCAGCAATCCGTAAAAAGTCACGCCCAAAGAGTAAAAGTCTGTCCGGTAGTCAATCCCCCGATTCATCCTTCCCGTTTGTTCGGGAGACAAATAGCCGAGTGTGCCTTCGAGCACGTTAGGATTCATCAGGGTTTGAGTTTCCCTTGGCAGCAAGGAGGCAATACTAAAGTCAATGATTTTGACTTGTTTTGTTTGCCGATTAATTAAAATATTGGCGGGTTTTATGTCTTTGTGAATTATCCGGTGGCGGTAGAGTATATCTAATATATTGCTCAGGTCGATCGCCATTTGCAAAAAATCGCTCAGAGTCGGCGCAGTTTCCCCTTGTTGCATCCACTCATTCAGAGGAATTCCCCCAAAGTCTTCCATTACCAGCGCATAGCTGTTTTGGTAGGGTTCCAAACTGTATGTTTCGATGATCCCGGGCAAGTTGAGGTTTTTGGCGATCGTGTACTGATTGCGAAATTGCACCAGTTCGTTGAAGCTGGGATACTCGTTCCGCAAGACTTTGATGGCGACTGGCTTTTTGTCGTCAATACGGAAAGCTCGATAAACTAGGGTGCGAGTTCCTGAGTAAATGCGATCGAGAATTTGATAACCTGTCAAGGAAAAATTTATAGTTGCCATACTTTTATTCTTCCCGTCATCCACGGGTTATTTCCACATTAACAGAAGCCAATACAGTTTCCAGTCCAGTGATTGTTAAATTAATATGACATAGATCTCTCAACATTTGTGATGGGGATCACTGAAATAATACTCTTTTTAAAGTCACCAAATCCTATTTTTATTAAAAATTAAATAGCCTCATCCATATGGGAATAGTGAATAATAAACTAACGCAGCCGAGGCCGATCGCAGTTACGGCTAATTCGCGATCGAGATTGAAAGCTTCTGCCAACAAAGTAGTACCAAAAGCAGGAGGCATCGCCATTTGCAGCACGAGCACAAGTCGCGGCGCGCCAGCGATGCCCAAAAAAGTTAATCCCGCGCCAATTCCCAAAGGAATTAACAACATTTTAATCGCCAGACAAGCGAAAACTTGTTTAAGATTATGCAAAGAATTCAACTTGCTCAACTGCATCCCGATCGTAATTAAAGCTAAAGTAATTACAGTCCAAGCGCCTGTTGTTAACAATTCTGCGATTTGTGCCGACAGCGGCAACCTGCGCGAGACAAACCCTACACCAAAAGCCCACAGTGCCGGATTCTGAAAAATTGCCCGCAGGGGTGTTAACCAACCCTGACGGCGATCGCTTTTACCGCAGTGAGAAGCAATAGCAACTCCCAGTGTATTGATTCCCATGGTAGTGCCTAGCAAGTCGTAAAACAACGCCCAGGCAAAGTGTTCCGAGCCTAATAAGGACAAGGTGATGGGAATGCCTAAAAAACCCGTATTACCAACCATCGCTGCCAATAAGAAGCTGCCTTGAGTGGGCAAACTCCAAGCGCTGGTGTGTTCCGGGCTATTTTGGGCGATCGGATTAAGAGTCTTGAAACGTTCCTCGCCGACACCGAAATTTATCAAAATCCCAGCGAGTCCTCCACCTGCTAAAATTGCCGCCCAAGCTATCAGCGGCGCCATCCAAATAGCGCCCGACAAATTGGCGCTGCGGATAAAAGCAACAATGCTCAATGGCGTGCCAAAGAAGAAAAGAAACTTGGCTAAATATGTAGAATAGCTTCTCGGTAACAGGCGGCCGAGCAAAAATCCCAACCCCACCCATCCGAACACATTTAGATAAAGTTTGAGCAGCGGGTGTTCTAAATAAACCATGATTGACTAAATATTTACTAAACGACTTACCCAAATCCGCTACTTTTGCCAAAACAGCCCACCTTTAGCCTAGCGCCGCAGTTTTCCCTGGCACCGCAGCGCTAAATATTAATGCTTATTCAGCTTCGCAGATAATTTTCCACACAGGCCTTGACACCCACAGAAGCGCGTGTCATGATGAAGTTGAGGAATAAGTCAACATAGGTGAAAACTATGGCACGGCAAGCAAAACAATCATCTCAAGTCAAAAGTTCCAGCAGCCAAGCAGCCTCCAATACTCGCACCAAGTTTACCCTCTACAATTTTGCCGGAAACGCAAAGGCATTCTATCTAGTCGATCGCATTAATTTAGAAAGAAAGCCCGCTGATATCCCAGAAAAATCCGTCGCTCACAGCATCATCATCATCGACCGTTCCGGCTCAATGTATTTTGCCTTAGAACCGCTGAAAGAAACCCTAATCAAGCTTTTGACCTTAGACGAATACAACAATTACCAGCTAATTGTCAGCCTGATTTCCTATGCTGACAAGGGGGACGTAATTTGTCATTTCCAGCGAATTCCCATTCAAGAAGTGCTGAAGTTTGACTCTCAATATATCAAAGAAATTCAAAAAATCCACACGGCTGGCTGTACCTGCATATCGCAGTCGATGGAACTCGCTAAGTCTCTGGTTAAAGCGGGAGAATTGACAGCGATCAATTTGCACACAGACGGCTATGCAAATGACCCCAGTGCCAATTCCGAAGCTGCAAAACTAGGGGAAATTTGCGAAGAACTCAAAGACATGG
>JAICRN010000392.1 GCA_025937335.1 Microcoleus sp. TY_ISSM_2_bin.22 | reverse complement strand
TTCCCCAGCAAGTTGGCGATGACACCTTCTGATATCTTTAGTCCAAAAACGGAGCCAAATATCGACGACAGCCGTTCTTCGCTGATGGCATGAGTGTAACGAAGATATGTGACGCGAGCTTTGAATCTCCCGGCCGAACGGTGAGCCTGGTTCCATTCCCAATGGTACAGGTGCAACATATTCGGTGTAACAGCAGGCACACTGACCACCATAACGTTAACGTTCGATTCGGGTGATGATGGGACGAATTGGTGGTAGTTCGATTTTTTCGTAGACCGATGGCAATTTTTGGGCAGCAGTGGTGACTTTCTCTCCACACTGGGGACAATTTTTGAGTTGGGCGATGATTAAACTCGTCGGGATGGGGATGTAGTTCTCTTCCCCCTCCTGCTCTTCCTAGGCTCCCGGCTCTTTTTACCCCCTCAAATTTCGCTGGCTGAATGTTGGCCTTGAATCCGTTCGACGGCGGAGTGCTGGAATTTTTGCTGGTTTTGGTGGGAACTTTATTTGGTTTTGCTTCCCCTGTAGTGGCTAAAGCGGCGGTGAGTTTTTGGATTTTTGGCGATAGCTCTGCTATCAAGGCTTCTTTCGCCTCGTTCGATAGTTGCTTGAAGTCGGGGAGTTTTTCCATTCCTCGATCTAATGTCTGTCTCGTCTTCTTTTCAAGGGGGTTGAGCAATTACAAAAATGGCAAATAAGTAGGTAGGCGGGATTAAACCGAATAATGCAACATTATGTAAACAGGCTTAAGTCAGCCAGTAGAGAGCATTTGGACACTTTACATCGTTTACATAATTACATAGTTGCGTTTTAAAGCGCCGACTTACTTAGTGTCAATCTTTGCCAACTGTTGCTTGAGGTTGGGCGTGAATCAACGAGGTAAAGCCCGATCGCGCTCCCTGAACCCTCGATCGACTTTCTCGCCCCACAGCCCAATTGTAAATTTTTGTGACATTTTTGATTTGGTAGCTTTAGATACAGAATTGTCTGTTATAGTGATAAAAGAAAAGAAAAAAGCAGCCCAACATTAATCTAAAAAATACGGAGGAACTCCATATGTCTACCGAAAATCAAGCTCGCTCTCTGATGATGCGCCACCACCAACTGGTGAAGAACCGGCAGCAATCCATGCTCAACCGCACCGCCACCGAAGTCGGGATGGAAGATACCCACTACTGGGGTCACATTCAAGGCAAACCGCAGCCCAGCCTTCAAGCCAGTTACGATCGCAGCAACGCCACCATGAGCTAAGGCAAGCTCAATTTCCCCAATTGTCTACTAAGTTATTACCTATCTTTGGAGAAACCAGTTATGTCAACTCAAGAACAAGCCCGCAGCCTGATGATGCGCCACCAACACCTAGTTAAAAATCGCCAGCAATCTCTGCTGAGCCGTACGGCTGCTGAAGTTGGTTTAGATGCTGGTTCTCAATCAAGTATCGATCGCAAATAACTCCTTTTTTCAACGGCGAGATAGTTGAATCGAGTTTGTTGTTTGCCAGCTAAAAATTAATAATGTCAGTTACAACACCGTCGCGACTTCTTCTTTAGTTCTAGCTCTAGATAGGAAGTCGCGATTATTTTTATGGGGTTGGTTAGAGACAAAAAGTCAGTCACAGCCTCGCTTGACTGCATTTCCACGCCGGGGAACCAGAACCAGAAAACGAGCAAACCCTTACAAAATCAGTTGTTCGCCATCTAAAATCTAAAATCTAAAATCTAAAATCTAAAATGATATAATCCCCTTTCAGCAGATTGAAGGCTACTAGGGAGGTCATCATGTCGGACTGGAAGGAAATTGGCGGCGGAGTTACAGCACCCAGAGGGTATCGAGCCTCGGGAATTACAGCGGGTTTGAAGCCTTCAGGCTTGCCAGATTTAAGTTTAATTTTGTCAGAGGTGGATGCCATCGCCGCAGGAGTCTTCACCACATCCAGTGTCCGGGCTGCTTGCGTGGACTACTGCCGCGAGCGTTTGCAAGCCAAACCCAGCGCCAAAGCAATTTTGTGCAATGCGGGACAAGCTAATGCTGCTACTGGCGAACAAGGTTTGGCAGATGCCCTCGAAAGTGCCAAATTGTTGGGAGAAGCGCTGAATATTCCTCCAGAATCGATTCTTTTAGCCTCCACTGGCGTCATCGGACAGCGGATTAAAATGGAGTCGCTGAGGGCGGGAATTCCGCGATTAGTTGCTGAGGCATCGGAAACAGGTTCCGATGCGGCGGCTAAAGCTATTTGTACGACTGATTTAGTGCCGAAAACGATCGCCCTGGAAACCGTGTTTGGCGATCGACCCGTGCGCATCGGCGGCATTTGCAAAGGTTCGGGAATGATTCATCCAAATATGGCAACAATGCTGGCATTTGTAACTTGCGATGCAGCAGTGTCGTCGCATTTGTGGCAAGAAATGCTGAGTAGGGCGGCTGATAGAAGTTTCAATCAAATTACTGTTGACGGAGATACCAGTACCAACGATTCGCTAATTGCTTTGGCGAACGGTCAATCCCGCACGCCGGCAATTACGGAAATGGGGGCGGATGCTGAAAAATTAGAGGCGATGCTGACAGAAGTTTGCGTGCATTTAGCAAAGGCGATCGCCCGCGACGGCGAAGGTGCAACTTGTTTGGTGGAAGTACAAGTTAGCGGCGCGCTGGATGAAGTTTCTGCGAGTAAAATTGCCAAAACAATAGTCGGTTCTTCTTTAGTGAAAGCTGCTATTTTCGGACGCGATCCGAATTGGGGCAGAATTGCCGCGGCGGCAGGGCGCGCTGGCGTACCTTTCGAGCAAGAGAATTTGCGGATTCAATTGGGAGATTTTTTGATGCTGGAAAACGGGCAACCTAAAGAGTTCGATCGGGCTGCTGCGAGTAATTATATGAAAGCGGCTGCGGAGGGGGAATATTTGAAGGCCGATACGGTTTTAATTCAGGTTAGCGTCGGGAATGGCAGCGGTTTTGCGAAAGCTTGGGGATGCGATTTGAGTTACGACTACGTGAAGATTAATGCGGAGTATACGACTTGAGGAATTGCGGGCGATTCTTCAACCCGAAATTTCAATCGCCCGCAATTTTAACCGCCCGCAATTTCCATCACTATTTTACCGGTTACTGAGCCTGTTTCTAATAGTTCGTGAGCGGCTCGGGCTTCTTCGAGGGGGAAAGTTTGGCTGACGTGAATTTTGAGCAAGTTGCGATCGCACAAACGAGCACACTGCTGCAAAATATGAGCTTGGTGTTGCTGTTCCTCCACCAAACCTTCCAGCATGGGCGTTAACATTAATTCCAAACTAATTCGCAGATTTCGCATTCTCGCTGTTTTCAAATTGCCCAAAGTTGGATCTGGTTCCAAAATAGTTACCAAATCTCCATAAATTTTCACAGCCGGAATAGTTTGGTAAAAAGTTTCTCCCCCGACTGTATCAAAAGCCAAGTCAACTCCTTGTCCTTGAGTCCAAGTCAAAACCTCATCGACAACATCGGTATTTTTGTATAAAATAACTGAATCTGCACCTAAGTGTTTGACAAAATTGGCTTTTTCCTCAGAGCTAACAGTAGTGCAAACCTCAGCACCCTGCAACTTTGCCAACTGTACCGCGACGTGGCCGACACCGCCGGCACCGGCTTGAATCAGCACTTTTTGGCCAGCTTGCAAGCGCCCTCGATCGTACAGCGATTCCCATGCCGTAATTAAAACTAACGGTGCAGCCGCCGCCTCAGCAAAACTTAAAGCAGCAGGCTTGATGGCGAGAAAGCGTTGGTCTACAACGGCAAACTCAGCATAAGTACCGATCTGCCCGCCCAAACCGCCATTGCAGAAAAAAACCTCGTCTCCCACTTGGAAACTTTGCACACCAGCACCGACAGCCTCTACGACTCCAGCACCGTCGCACCCCAAAACGTGAGGAGTTTTTTCGGGATAAAAAGTGCCGCGGGCCCGCAATTTAGTATCTATAGGATTGATCCCCGCCGCCCGCAACCGCACCAAAACTTCAGTATCTCTTTGTATAGTAGGGGCGGGGATTTGTTGCAGTCTCAATACGAACGGGCTTCCAGGCGTGTCAAAAACGATCGCTTTCATGGCGGTTGTTAACTCTGTTGTCGCTTTCACCTGCGATCCTACCTTGTATGCGTTACTCATTCGTGACGATACTTAGTTATTTTAAAAGAGATTGGCTTCAGGTAACTACAACAATTGTCGAGCGGTGCTAATCGATGTTCGATCTAAATTTATTTTTTTACTTTGAGATTCTTGCATACTTTCTGGGATTATCGGCGACTTTAGCCTTGGCGTCGGCGATTTATCTCAAGTGGCACCGAAGGCGGCCCAGTCTGCCGCGGGCCCAAGAGCAACGGCAGTTGGCAGAATTAAAGCCTGACGATTTATCAGCAGGATTGAAAATGCGGAAAAAATTTTTGATTTTGCCAAACTCACATCTGTGGCGGCCGACTGACAGTTTCTTGGGTAAGGTTTTATGTATTAGCCGCGCTGTATTCTTGGCTCAGCAACAGCGCCTAACTGCGAATTCTTCGCCTGTTGTTGGGCCTCGAACCAACAAAAGCCTAAGTCAGAGCATTTCGGGTTCGATGGGGGAAAATCGCGATCGCCCGAATGCCGACAACCCTCCCAAAGTCACCGCTTCCCCGCAATTAGAGGAAGACTTGCTCGGCGACATTCTCGCAGGTACAGATTCGCCGGGGGGAGCAGAATTTTTTGATGCGTTGGTTCGCCACTTAGCCTCAGCACTCGGAGTTGGCAGCGCCATCGCTGCCAAATCGATTAAGTCAATGGAAAGCGCCGATGCTGCTCCCGATAGATTGCAAGTTATCAGTTGTTGGAGCAACGGACTGTGGCAGCCAAACTTTGAGTACGACACCGCCAATACTCCCGAAGCGCTGGTACTCGATCGGGGAATGTACTCCTGTCCCGACTACCTGCTGGAAACCTTTCCAGAAGACCGCAGATCGATAGTTACAGGTGCGCGCAGTTTCCTGGGAGTCTTGCTCAAAAACTCTTACGGCGAACCTTTAGGCATTATTTGTATTTTCCACGATCGACCCCTGCCGGAAGCACATCTTGCCAACTTCCGACTAATTATCAGCATTTTTGCCGGACGGGCCGCCGCCGAATTAGAGCGGCAGCGCTTAGAAGCAGCACTGTGCACTGTAGAAGCGAAATACTGCGCCCTTGTAGAACAAATGCCCGCTGTCACCTACATTTCTCCCCTCAACCGCAGCGCTGCCAAACTTTACATCAGCCCGCAAATCGAGACTTTTCTGGGTTATTCTGTCGCTGAATGGCGGGCAGACCCCGACCTGTGGCTGAAACTGGTTCACCCAGAAGACCGCGACCGCGTGTTAGTTGAAAACGCCACACAGAAATTTACCGGTGGAGAAGAGTTTTGGGACGGGCCGCTGGTTTCAGAATACCGCGCGATCGCTCGCAACGGTCGAGTTGTCTGGTTCCGCGATCGAGCGATCGCAGTTCGCGATGAAGCGAGCAAGTCTGTTATCCTTCAAGGTGCAATGTTTGACATCACGGAGACTAAAGTAGCTGCCAGCGCACTGTTAGAAAGCGAATACCGCTACTACACCTTGGCAAAAATCCTGCCGGTCGGGATTTTCCGCGCCGACGCTAGTGGAGATTGCTTGTACGTCAACCAGCGGTTTTTGGAGATGGCGGGGCTGACGGCAC
>JAICRN010000042.1 GCA_025937335.1 Microcoleus sp. TY_ISSM_2_bin.22 | reverse complement strand
GCTTGAATTCCCTCCCAAACCTGCGTCCACCGCGATCGTCCCCGACTGCCAATTATCTTATCAAAAGTCTCCGGTTCCAAGGAATCCAAACTAATATTAATCCGGCGCAAACCAGCATTGTAGAGATTTTCCGCCATTCCCGCCAGCAAAAATCCGTTGGTTGTCATGGATAAATCTCGCGTTTCCGGCATCGAGGCGATCGACCTCACCAATTCCACCACCCCAGGGCGCAGCAGCGGTTCCCCACCCGTCAACCGAAACTTAGTAAATCCCACGGGTATAAAAACTTCCCGCAGCAGAGTTAGCAATTCCGAGTGAGTTAACAACTGCTGCTGCAATACATAGTCCAACTCGCTACCTTCCGGCATACAGTAGAGACAGCGGAAGTTGCAGCGGTCTATCAAGCTAATCCGAAGGTAGTCTACGGTATCCATGTCAATAGTTTGTAATATTATTTAATTATAAATGCTGACTCGATTTTCTGCAATTATTGATAGAGAGCAATAAACCTGCATCAATTTCTTTTCACCTTCCCTCTCCTCTCTTACTCTGCGCCCTCTGCGCCCTCTGCGGTTAATAAAAAAAATCTCATTCACAACTAAAATAAACTTGCTAAATATATGTTTTTTGAATTTGAAGCTGATTTTGTGGAAGCTCTGCGCTGTATCCCCATGCAGGTACGTCTCAAGTTAGATACTTGCGGCATTAAATTAAAGTTGCAGGATTGGAATCATTTTAACCAAGCAGAACGTCAAATCCTTGTCGAGAAACCTTGCTTGACAGAAGCAGAAATTATTGATTACCGAGAACAGCTAAATCAAATATTAATTCTACACACAGGCAAACCGGGAACTGATTTGGCGGTTGATGAAAATCCCCCGTGGATGGATGCTGCAACTGTACCGGAGTCGGTTTCTGCAAAAGCGCAAGAGTTCGGCGTGACAATTTCTTTGGAACAGTGGGCGAGTTTGCAGCCTCTACAGCGATTTGCTTTGATTAAGCTTAGTCGATCGAGCCACGAAAATAGAAACTTTCTCCCGGCTGTTAAAGAGTTTCACCTCGTTGAATCATAGGTCACTTGCCCTGCCTCTAGTTCGTACTCTGGCTAACAGTCCCGCACAAGACTGCACGAACGAACGGCCTGTAGATACACTCCTGTCAAGTTATTTTTTGTATCTAAAACTACTAAATGCTGGCTAGTTTCAGATATCGCCTCTAAAATCAGTATCACAGACTACTAATTACAGGAAGCCGATCGTGGACTTCTATGCAGATGTAGACGGGGACGAAGCATTCGGCTACCGGCCCGGACAACAAGTTGAGTTCAAAGCACAGCCTGGAACCTTTGATTCTGTTGCTTGCTGCGAACCGATGATGGTACCCCCATCTGGCTGGAGAACGATCCCGTACCCCGTTGCCCTCATCAACTGGGAGTAGTTTCGACCGCAGTGATTGACGCTGGTTACTGGTTAGAGCCTCACCGTTGAGCGCTGTCGCCCCAAAAGTGCTAAAGTTGAGTCTTCTTTCCGGGCGATCGCGACCACATGATAAATATTCATAAAATCTGTGGCTGTCTGAATAAAAGCCTTCTAGCTTCAGGCTTAGGAACGGTTCGGCACCCTTGCCGCTCCAGGTCAAGTGGCTCAGGCAGACCGTTCTGAGAAACCCATCAAAAAATTCATTTTTTTTTAAGTTATGTTACCTGCACGTGGTATTATTCGATGTGAAGTGTACGAGCTGTAACGTTTGTCACACTTGTCGCTACAAGACGGTTTCAACCGAATTAATTGTAGTGGGAGTCAAATAACACCGACTGCTTTGAAAGTCAAGTAACCTTGTCAGATCAATCTCGCGCATCCACCGCCCAAACGCAGGACATCTCTCAGACAGGTTCGTCCGAACCGGAGTCCACTGATGCTATGCAAGATTTCTACAAACTTCAGCAACAGTTGTTTGTAGTCACACTCGCTTTCACGGGAATAATTTTTATCTCTGTGTGGATTTTTTATTCACTCAACATTGCCCTAAATTACTTGATTGGGGCGATCGTAGGTGTGGTTTACTTGAGAATGTTGGCCAAAGACGTTGAGCGCCTCGGCCCGCAAAAGAGGAGTCTGAGTAAAAATCGGTTGGCTGTATTTATTGGGTTGATTGTAGTAGCAACTCAGTGGAATCAGCTACACATTCTGCCCGTATTTTTGGGATTTCTGACATATAAGGGCGCGCTCGTCTTTTATATGCTGCAAAGCCTGTTCGTTCCCGACCCGCAAAACGGGTCAGGCAGTCGGTGAACCCTCACTGTGTGAATTTGTTGTGAATGGAAATGCTAAATGTCTTAAATGCCTTTAATGCTTTTCCCCTCGCTGAGTTGGAAGTTGGCAAGCATTTCTACTGGCACATCGGTAATCTCAAAGTGCACGGGCAGGTATTCATCACCTCCTGGATTGTGATTGCTCTCCTCCTGATAGCTTCCTTGGCGGCAACTCGCAATATGCAGAGAATTCCGCGCGGAATGCAAAATTTCATGGAGTACGCCTTAGAATTCATTCGAGACTTGGCTAGAAATCAACTCGGCGAGAAAGAGTACCGTCCCTGGTTGCCATTCATTGGCACTTTGTTCCTGTTTATTTTTGTATCGAATTGGTCGGGGGCCTTAGTTCCTTGGAAACTAATTAAGTTGCCAGAAGGCGAACTAGCAGCTCCGACCAACGACATCAACACGACGGTAGCACTTGCTTTGTTGACTTCTCTGGCATATTTTTATGCGGGTTTCAGCAGGCGGGGTTTGGGTTACTTTACTAAGTACATCGAACCAACCCCAATTTTGTTGCCGATCGCGATTTTGGAAGATTTCACCAAGCCTCTTTCCCTGAGCTTCCGTTTATTTGGTAACATCTTAGCGGATGAATTAGTGGTAGCGGTGCTGGTGCTGTTAGTTCCCCTGTTTGTACCTCTGCCCGTAATGATGTTGGGTCTGTTTACCAGTGCGATTCAAGCTTTGGTATTTGCCACCTTGGCAGGAGCTTACATTCACGAAGCATTGGAAGGACACGGCGACGAACACCACGATTAACACTCTGAAATTGGAACGCGGGAGCGGGAAATAGGAACTGGGAAATCGGGACAGAAAAAGAGATGATTCAACCTCGATTATTTCCCAACTACCAATTACCAACTACCCAATTACCAAAAATCTGTCTTTCATTCTGTACACCAAGGTTAAGGAAATTTATCATGAATCCGACAATTGCTGCTGCTTCTGTTATCGCCGCCGGTTTAGCTATTGGTTTGGGCGCTATTGGACCTGGTATCGGTCAAGGTAATGCCTCCGGTCAAGCAGTAGAAGGTATTGCCCGCCAGCCGGAAGCAGAAGGCAAAATTCGCGGGACTCTCCTGCTGAGCTTAGCATTCATGGAATCCCTGACCATCTACGGTCTAGTTATTGCATTGGTGCTGCTGTTTGCTAATCCCTTCGCTTAATACTGAAGGACTGCAAAAAGGGGCGGATGTCTTTCCGCCCCAAAACCAAGGAGGAACTAAAAGTGTTTGATTTTGATGCAACTTTGCCCTTTATGGCGTTGCAGTTCCTAGTTTTGATGGTAGTCCTGAATGCTGTTTTCTATAAGCCCCTGACAAAGATGCTCGACGAGCGGGATGAATACATCCGCACCACTCAACTGTCGGCTCAGGAACGCTTGGCGAAAGCTCAGAAATTAGCGCAGGAATACGAACAAAAACTGGGAGAAACTCGCAAACAGTCTCAAGCAGTAATTGCTGCGGCTCAAGCAGATGCCCAAAAAACCGCGTCGGCAAAAGTAGCTGAGGCTCAAAAAGAAGCTCAAGAGGCGCGAGAAAAGGCAGGACAAGAGATTGAGCAACAAAAACAAGAGGCAATGCGCTCGCTGGAGCAAGAAGTAGATGTCCTGAGCCGACAAATTCTTGAAAAGCTATTAGGCACTGCACTGGTCAAATAGCTCTATCGAACAGTTTTAGATTTTGGGTAAATGCTCAAATCTAAAATCGGTTCACCAAACCTGCACGCGCAATTATGGAAGAGTATCATGGGGACTGTTTTATTGCTAGCCACAGAAGCTAGCGGGGAAGGTGGTTTCGGTTTAAATTTCGATATTTTAGAAACCAACCTGATTAACCTGAGCATTGTTATTGGATTGCTGTTTTACTTCGGGCGCGGCTTTTTAGGGAACATCCTCAGCGAAAGACGCTCCGGCATCGAAGAGGCGATTAAAGAAGCAGAAACTCGCCAAAAAGATGCAGCAGCATCTCTAGCAGAACAACAGCAGAAATTGACTCAGGCCCAAGCAGAAGCGGAACGGATTCGCTCCGCTGCTGAAGAAAATGCGAAGAAAGCCAAAGAAGCAATTCTAGCTCAGGCAGCGCAGGAAGTTGAACGCATGAAAGCAACAGCAGGTCAAGAGTTGGAAGCAGAGCGGGAAAGAGCGATCGCCCAACTCAGATCGGCAGTTGTATCTATGGCATTAGAAAGGGTGGAAGGCCAGCTAAAAACTAGCTTGAACGAAAACGCTCAACACCAATTAATCGATCGCAGCATTGCCTTACTGGGAGGCTAGAAAGTGAGTAAAGTCAGCACCGAAGTCTTACAGCCTTACGCATCCGCTTTGATGTCACTGGCTAAGTCTAACAACCTCTCAGAGCAGTTCGGCGAAGATATCCGCTCCTTGCTGAACCTGCTAGAAAATTCGGAGGAACTGCGCCTGTTTCTAGGCAGTCCTCTGGTAAAACCGCAGGATAAAAAAGCCGTCATCGATCGAATAGCGGGGTCAGAAATGAACCCGTTGATGCAGAACTTTTTGCGGCTGTTAGTAGACAAAGGACGGATTCTTTTTTTAGAAGGAATTGGCAAAAAATACTTGACCGAACTCCGAGAACTCAACCAAACTGTTTTGGCGGAAGTTACCTCGGCTGTCCCGCTTTCAGACGCTCAGCAGCAAACTGTTCGCGAGAAAGTGCAGGCGATGACCAGCGCAAGGCAAGTAGAAATTGAAACCAAAATAGACGCAGATTTAATCGGCGGAGTCGTGATTAAAGTAGGCTCTCAAGTGATTGATGCCAGCCTGCGAGGACAATTGCGCCGCTTGGGAATTCGATTGAATTCTTAATAGTTAATAGCTAATAACTATTAGCTAATTTAGTTAGGGGTTAACTGTTAGTAGTTTGGAAAAACTGACAATTGACAACTGACAACGGACAACTGACAAATAATAACTGACAACTGACATGGCAGCAATCAGACCAGACGAAATTAGCAGCATTATTCGCCAGCAAATTGAGCAGTACGACCAAGATGTTAAAGTTTCTAACGTCGGTACGGTTCTGCAAGTAGGCGACGGCATTGCCCGGATTTATGGCTTAGATAAAGCTATGTCCGGGGAATTGCTAGAATTTGCCGACGGCACCGTTGGTATTGCACTCAACCTCGAAGAAGATAACGTCGGCGCTGTGCTGATGGGACAAGGCCTCGGCATCGAAGAAGGTTCGGCAGTTACTGCTACTGGCAGAATTGCTGAAGTCCCCGTGGGTGAAGCAATGTTGGGACGGGTAGTTGATGCTTTGGCCCGTCCGATTGACGGCAAAGGAGAAATTAAAACTACTGAATCTCGCTTGATTGAATCTCCGGCACCGGGGATTGTTTCTCGCCGTTCTGTTTACGAACCGATGCAAACAGGAATTACCGCTATTGATGCGATGATTCCGGTGGGAAGAGGACAGCGGGAACTGATTATCGGTGACAGACAAACCGGTAAAACTGCGATCGCGATCGACACGATTATTAACCAAAAATCGGAAAATGTTGTCTGCGTTTACGTGGCGATCGGTCAAAAAGCTTCTACAGTAGCTAACATCGTCAACGTCCTGCAAGAAAAGGGCGCGATGGACTACACGATCGTCGTAGCAGCCAACGCTAGCGACCCCGCAACCCTGCAATACTTGGCTCCCTACACAGGTGCTAGCTTAGCCGAGTATTTCATGTACAAAGGCAAGCACACTTTGGTCATTTACGATGACCTTTCCAAACAAGCACAAGCTTACCGCCAAATGTCTCTGTTGCTGCGCCGTCCTCCCGGTCGCGAAGCTTATCCCGGAGACGTGTTTTACCTGCACTCTCGCTTGCTAGAACGCGCTGCTAAATTGAGCGACGATTTGGGCGAAGGCAGCATGACTGCTTTGCCAATTATCGAAACCCAAGCTGGTGACGTTTCTGCTTACATTCCGACGAACGTAATTTCGATTACCGACGGTCAAATCTTCCTTTCTTCTGACTTGTTTAACGCTGGTTTGCGTCCGGCAGTAAACCCCGGTATTTCCGTATCGCGGGTAGGTTCGGCGGCTCAAACTAAGGCGATGAAAAAAGTAGCCGGTAAGGTGAAATTGGAATTGGCGCAGTTTGAAGAACTGGCAGCATTTTCTCAGTTTGCTTCTGACTTGGATAAAGCTACTCAGAATCAATTGGCGCGCGGTCAACGCTTGCGGGAACTGTTGAAACAGCCCCAAAGTTCGCCTCTGCCGATGAACGAACAAGTGGCTGTAATCTATGCCGGTATTAACGGCTATATGGATGACATTCCTGTGGAAAAAGTCAGCAAGTTTACTGTTGGTTTGCGCGACTATTTGCGGACTAGCAAGCCGAAGTACGGCGAAATTGTTCAAGGCGGAAAGGCCTTGACTGATGAAGCTGAGAAGCTGCTGAAAGAAGGCATCGCTGAATACAAGCAAAGTTTTCTAGTTTCTGCGTAGACAAGTAGAAATTTTGAACCGCAGATGAACGCGGATTAACGCAGATAATCTGAAGTCGATCTGCGTTACTCTGCGTTAATCTGCGGTTTGAATTAAGAAGATGCGGGCAAGGATGTAAGGAGAAAGTTATGGCAAATCTGAAAACTATTCGCGATCGCATTAAGTCGGTCAAGAACACTAAAAAGATTACAGAAGCAATGCGCTTGGTGGCCGCTGCTAAGGTGCGCCGGGCTCAAGAACAGGTGACTGCTACTCGACCTTTTGCCGATCGACTGGCAGAGGTATTGTACGGTTTGGCGGAACGCTTGCAGTTTGAAAATTTGGATTCGCCGCTGCTGAAAAAACGCGAAGTGCGATCTGTGGGACTGTTGGTAGTTTCGGGCGATCGGGGTTTGTGCGGTGGCTACAACAGCAACATCATCAGATACGCCGAAAATCGCGCTAAGGAAATCAAAGCTGAAGGCTTAGACTACAAATACGTGTTGGTAGGACGCAAATCTACTCAGTATTTCCAGCGCCGCGAACAGCCGATCGATGCTACTTACGCTAACTTGGAACAAATTCCCACAGCATCGGAAGCGGCACAAATTGCTGACGAATTGCTTTCTTTGTTCCTGTCGGGAACTGTGGACAGAGTTGAGTTAATTTACACCAAGTTTGTGTCGCTAATTAGTTCGCGTCCGGTGATTCAAACTTTGCTGCCCCTAGACCCCCAAGGTTTTGAAGTGCAAGACGATGAAATCTTCCGCTTGACTACCAAAGGCGGAGAGTTTCAAGTATCGCGCGAAAAGGTTTCTGCACCTACTAAGAAGAGTTTGCCCCGCGACATGATTTTCGAGCAAGATCCGGCGCAAATTCTGGATGCTCTTTTGCCCTTGTATTTGAACAACCAATTGCTGCGGGCTTTGCAAGAGTCTGCTGCTAGCGAGTTGGCGGCGCGGATGACCGCGATGAACAATGCTAGTGAGAATGCTAGCGATTTGATCGGTACTTTGACGCTGACTTATAACAAGGCGCGGCAAGCGGCAATTACTCAGGAAATCCTGGAAGTTTGCGGCGGTGCTGAGGCTTTGAAGGGTTAGTTTAGGGTTGACAATTTGTTGATTTTATGCTATGCGTCTGGGGGAACTCAGGCGCTTTTTTTTAGTAAAAATACATCTGAGTGCGATCGTCATAGCTTGCAGAGTCAATATCGAAATCTCAAGCTAGCACGCTCGTAATTTTGATACTAGGTTCCAGGATATGTGGCAATAATTTACCTGTTCATTAGCTGAGAAATATTGATGGTGATATCTGGAAAAGCAAGGGGTTCAATGGTGCCAGTTCGGAAAGTATTTCGCTGCTGGTAAAAGTCGCCTTCCGGGAAGCGAAACACAATTAATTGTCGATCGCGCAGGTTAACAACCCAATATTCTTGAATTCCGGCTGCTGCATAAATCTTGCTTTTTTCCTCTAAGTCTTTAGTCAAACTGGAATCAGCATATTCAATCAGCCAAAAAATGTTTTCTGGATATGGGTGATGTTCCAGGTAGATATCGTTGAGAGGTTGAACGACGGCAATATCGGGTTCTGGTTCTGAGTTATTTGGCAGAGTAATCGGTCTGGCTTCGCGAATTTGGGCTCTCGTAGATAATGCGACTCGCAATCGGTTGGCAAATCGATCGCTAAAATAAGTATGCGCCGTTCCTTCGGGTACCATTTCGACTATTACTCCATTTAGTAATTCAACTTTGCGATCGTTTAAAATGCCGGCTTCGATCATTTTATGGTAGTGATCTATTGTCCATTTTGCTGTAGTTAATGTCATCGCGATCGCTCCTTGCTTATATCTCACTATGAGTTTTTGCTGAATTAACTTATTTTAGGTGATATACTCATGTTCTATCGGATTTTTTACGTTCTTCTAACCACCGCTGAAAAGACTTCTGACTTTCTCCAGACGGTTTACCGAGAATGATATTTTTAACGCTGATGTATTCATCAAGTTCGGGCCAGTGCATTCCCTCATTCTCACCAATAAATCGCCAATTATTGCGCTCGATCGGCGTACCGTTTAACAGCCGGGGATACCAAGCTAAAGGAACAGAAATAGTACGACCATCGGATAGATCGACTGTTAGCGCGTCGTCTGTAACAACTACGTTTTGTGCTTGGGGGATTTCTAGCAACTCAACCATTAAAGAAGTCATTCCAACCTGCTAATAATTGCTGTTGATGTTCTTCAACAAGTTTCTGAATGCCATTGATTTCTGTACGATTGAAGCCTTTATTATTTTGAAGGCGAACTGGACTAAGCCAAAACTTAGCTTCTTATCGATCGCGCTCAAGGTGAACGTGCGGTGGTTCATCCCGATCGCCCGCTTAGCAGAAGAAACGGTATGGGCAGACTCGGAGTAACGTAGGCATTCAGACTTATTAATCACAAACTGACTTCTCTATTTTAACGGATGCACGAGCTTTCATCTCTGATATAGTCGAAGTATTGAACGCGATTGTGCGATCGTCTTTAAAAAAATGGCAAAAAAAATCTGGATTGTCTACAAAACCGAAAGCATGAGTGCTCCCGGCTGGGAAGAACGTCAGCTTATGCCGAGGGGCGGTCTAACTAATATACTTTGGGAAAATTGGACTTGGGAAGAAAACCCAGAAATTCCTCAAGTAGGGGATAAAACCCGCGATTATGAAAATCTATCTGACCCCGGTAATGGAGTCACCCACGGGAAAGATGGAGATTGGGTAGTTACTCGCGTTCAGCAGTTTTCTGCTTCCGATACTGACGAGCGAATTGTGGTGTGTTACTGTTCTTACCAACCTGTTACATCTGATTGGGAAGCGCTACAACAAAGCGAGTCTGTCAATCAGATGCTAGCAACTGTCGAATAATATTGACTGGATAATTAGTTCGTAAAAGCGATCGACTATTCCTGCACAATCTCATACAAATCTTCGATTAACACGTCAAAAGTCCTCGCCAATTTATGCAAGGCCGTCACATCAACTGTTGCTAATCCGGGCGATCGGGCATAGGTTCTGAGAGTACTGTAGACTACTCCCGATCGCTCTGAAACCTCTTTCAGCGTCCAGCCCTTCTCGGCAGCAAACTCTCGAATCGGCAATCTAATTAAGCCCATAAGCTCTTGAGATGTGATTGATATAAGTCATGCGATTGTACTGTAAAAAGTGATCGCCTACTCTTTTATCACCTCAACCAAATCTTCCACCATCACGTCAAAAGTACGTGCCAACTTCAGCAGACAAGTAAAATCAACCATTGCCATTCCCGGAGAACGTGAATAGGTGGTGAGTGTGCTGTAAATGACTCCCGATCGCTCAGAAACCTCTTTGATCGTCCAGCCTTTCTCAGCAGCAAATTCTTTAACCCGCAATCTAATTAAACCCATTGACAAAAAACTAGATTTAGTTTTTAATAAAAATATCGTAAAAAGCGATCGCCCCCAGGTCTGGAAAACTAAAAAGCGATCGCCTATCCAAATTCAATCCCTTTACAAAAGTTTGCACTCTTTACAAAGGATTTGCTTAACATCATGTTAACAAAATTTTCGCGAAAATCAACCCCCAGACACAGATTGAGCCGGTTTGTGACGAAAGAGGCGATCGCGCGGCTGCTGAAAATCAACGTAGAACAAATATATCGCTTCGAGTGCTGGGCGCATATCCTGTACGTGCACGCCAAAGGCATGAGTCGGTTTGTCAGTTATGCCGACTTTCCGCCTGTTTTGGGAGTGGAATCGCCCTCTGGTTTAGATTTTGGTTATTGGAAGCGCCGGATAGCGAGTCAGAAAGAGAGACACGCGCCGGATTTTTGGGTGGATTTCTATGCGGATAGATTTCAGAAAGCTGTTTGTGTTTCTGAATTGTGGAAGTGGGGGGAATTGGTGGGAGTGATTAAATTGATGTTGGGGGCGATCGGGCTGGAGTCGCTGCGAAAGGTTTATGTACAAGAGAAATCTCTGCTGGAACATTTCTAAGAAGAGCGATCGACTAAAAATAGAAGCAAACAGTCGTAAAATATTGATTAAAAAAAGGTAAAGGAACAAGAACAATGACAACTGAACGCTGGACTGATGAAATGATGGATGATTTGGCTTCCACTGTAGAGCAAACGACTCGCAATATCGAACAAACTAACCGCAATGTCGATATGCTTGTAGGTGCTGTCAATGCTATTTTAGAAAGAGACTCTCAGCGGGATGAAGAAACGCGGCGGCGGGATGAAGAAATGCGGCGGCGGGATGAGGATTTTCAACAGTACAAAATAGAAAACGACCAACGATTTAATATTCTGCTCGAAGAAGTTAGATTTCTCATCAGAAAACTGGGAGAGAATCAAGGATAGATTAGCAAGGAAAATTTCTAAATGCTTACTGTTTCTCCTACGCCAAACCCTGCGATACAAATCCAGCCCAATAATGGGGACTGACAAAGGGCAATGCTTCCCGACAAAGCAAATCTAATCGCAATCGCACATTTTTGACAATTTCTGCTTGCCGAGCTCCTTTTTGTTGCTCAAAATAATCTTCTAACTGTTGTTTATATTTATCAGACAACTCATCGCCTGTCAAGGTTCGGAGCTTAAATTGTGCTTTTCGCAGGGCTTGCGATCGGCTATTATCATGCTTTTCCTGATAATGTAAAATACAAAATAAAGCGGTTGCTAAATCATCCACAGCCCACAAGGTACTGATCACCTTGATATTTCTTAATTGCTTTCTCTGTTTGCTGCAATTGGCGGTAAACACTGCCGATATTGTTCAGAGAAGTCGCTTCTCCTTGACGATGTTTAATTTCCAGATCGATTGCTAAAGATTTTTGTCGATCGCCAGAAATACCCGTAATGCCGACAACCGATAGGTTAAAAGCTGTTGCTATTAGAAGCAAGTGCGCCTGCGTTGCTCGGCCTGACGGCGTTACAGTATAATTTCAGCAGTGTCGGTCAAAGTGCGATCGGCAAGGGCGATCGGTCATAATAGTAACAAGTGAATTTTGTAAAAACGAGGAAATAACTATGGTCACTGCTACCATAAGATCAGACAATTTAGCTCTAGAAGAGTTCACGGTCGCTCCGCCCGATAACATGGAATTGGTAGACGGCCAACTTGTGGAGAAAAATGGCATGACACTAAAGACGGGTAAAATTCAGTTAAGCCTGGGGGATGCTTGGAAAAATTACAAAGATTCTAGCGGACAAGGGGGAGAAGCTTATGTAGAAGTTCCTTGCCGCACTAACCAACAAATTCGCCGTCCCGATGTCGCTTATCTCACACCCGAATTAGTTGCACAATTTGGCAATCTTGCCACTTTACCCCAAAGTTTCCCTTTAATTGCCGAAATAGTTTCACCCACCGATATCGCTGAAGATGTCTTTCTCAAAGCACGGGAATATTTAGAATCTAGCTGTCAGGAAGTCTGGTTAGTTTTTCCCGAAAGTCGTTTAATATTCGTGATGACTCAAAATCAAATATTGACATTTCGATCCGGCGATACCGCCACCACCCAACAAATCCTGATCGGTTTTAGCATCGATGTCGATCGATTGCTAGCTTAAACTAAATTCTACAACCTTTCATTTAGCAGCACGCGACACAAAACTCTCCTCTACCCGTTGCCCCCGTTCTGAAATCAAATTGCTACAATATTCTTAAGACTCCCCCAGTCCGCGTAGGCGGACTTCGTTTGTAGAGCATCGGAATTCTATTCGGTGGTATTGAATTAATATCCCACCCTTATCGGAGCAAACCGCCATGTCAGACGACTTTTCCTTAGACGAGCTTTTAAATAGAAGTTACTACGCCTTCAAAGACGCAGAAAACCAAGTGGGGCAGTGCAATGTTTTAGTCATCGGCAAAACCGGCGTCGGCAAAAGTACCCTAATAAATTCCGTTTTTCGCCAACGCTTAGCAGAAACCGGAGTCGGCCGCCCTATCACTCAAGGCATTCGCCAATATACCAAACCGAATTGCCCAATTACCGTCTACGATACTCCCGGACTCGAACTCAATGCCGAACAAATTAAAGTTATTCAATTAAACGTTGCTAAACTGATTGAAGACCAAAGACTCCTGCACCCAAAAGAACACATTCACGTCATCTGGTACTGCATCAATCACAGCGCCAATAGAATAGAATCTGTGGAGGAAAGCTGGCTCAAAGAAATGGAAGTCAAAGATGTACCAGTGATTTTAGTGCTGACTCAGACGACATCTAAAAAACCGAGCGAGTTTTTCAAGAAACTGGAACACATGAATTTGCCAGTCAGTCAAATTATCTCTGTGATGGCTGAACCGGAAGAAATAGATGAAGATTATACAGTAAAATCTCACGGTTTAGACAAGTTGGTCGATGCAACTTTTCAACTGCTGCCGGAAGTCGCTAAAAAAGCTTTTGTTAAAGAACAAATTGCCAATATTGCGCTCAAAGCTGATATGGCATTTAAGTATCTAAGTGCTTATGTTGCAGGTTCTGCCATTGTCGGTGCGACTCCTGTACCGTTTGCTGATGCGCCGATTTTGATGACGATGCAAACGGCAATGATTGCTAATATTACTGTGATTTTTGGAATGCCCTTTGATAAGGGGTTTATTTCGGCGATGCTGTCTGCTATTAGCGGTGCTGGCGGGGTTACTGCTGTCGGCAGAAGTATTGTGACTAATTTGATTAAAATGATTCCTGGTGCTGGTACTGTTGTCGGCGGTGCTATCTCCGGTGCAACGGCCGCAACTCTCACGCTTGCCCTCGGTTTGGCTTACATTGAAGTGCTTAAAGCTTATATGAAAGCTCAAGTTAATGGGGAACAACTTTCTTTGCAGCAGTTAACCAAGATGTTTGTGGAAATGTACAAGGATTATGCTAGTTCTGGGCGTAAAACTTTGAAGGATGACACACAGAATCAACCTAAACCTCCCAATCAAATTAATATTGAGTAAATTGGGCATTGGGTATTGGGGATGGGGCATAGGGCATAGGTTATTTGTTAGTTCCAATTACCAATTACCAATTCCCCATTACCCATTACCAATTGATTGCTAAAATATGAGTGAATTCTGCAAAAGGGAGTAAATGGCTATGGTAATGGCTGCCGTGTTATCAGAAAATGTTTCTCTAGAAGACTTCATGGCTAATCCTCCCGACGATAGGGAATGGGTGGACGGGCAAATTGTGGAGAAAAATGGCATGACAGCAAAACACAGTCTAATTCAATCCAAACTAGATTATTCTTGGAGAAGTTACAAGATATCTAGCGGACAAGGCGGCGAAGTTTATACTGAAGTTCCTTGCCGTACTGACAGGCGAGTGCGCCGTCCTGATGTAGCTTATCTGACTCCTGAACTTGTTGCTCAATATGGCGATGTTCCTACTTTGCCTCAAAGCCCGCCGTTAATTGCTGAAATAGTTTCTCCTACTGATATTGCAGAAGAAATTTTTCTGAAAGCACAAGAATATTTAGATTCGGGTTGTCTGGAAGCTTGGATTGTTTTTCCAGAAAGTCGCTGGATATTGATAATGACTCAAACTCAAAAGTTAACTTTTAACCAGGGTTCTACCGTCAGCACTCAGCTATTGCTGCCGGGTTTTAGTGTTGCGGTTGATGAGTTGTTGGCTTGAACGTAAAAAATTAATTAAGTATAAGTGCTTTGTGGCACAGTTCCGCCGTGAGGTTTGTAATAATTTGTGAAAAAGTCATTGACAAAATGCCGCTCGCTCGTCCCAGCCAATTAATAAAAAAAATTATCAATAAAAATGCAGTTGTAAAATTGCACAAAAGCACAAACAGCGGTAAAATACTGAGTGCTTTGTTTCCAAATCTAGCGTAAATTCCAATCGGGGAATTAAAACCAATAATTGAAATATGTCTAAGACTTACACTGTTGAATTGATCCACCAAGGCTCTACCTATACCGTAGAAGTACCCGAAGATAAACAAATTCTGCGGGCGGCTAACGCCGCCGGCATTGAGTTGCCGAGTTCTTGCAATGCTGGGGTTTGTACTACTTGCGCTGCTAAAATTATTGAGGGTCAAGTCGATCAAGTTGATGGCATGGGCGTTAGTCCCGAGCTTCAGGCAGAAGGTTATGTGTTGCTGTGCGTTGCTTATCCCCGATCGAACTTGAAAATAGAAACAGAAAAAGAAGACATTGTGTACGATCGCCAGTTCGGTAAATCTTAGGAGTAAGCTAAAATTGACCTAAGTACCGCTAGCGGTAAAACCATTATGGATCGCCAGATGACTACCCATTTCATTTCCGCAGAAGTTGACCTCCACGAGACAGCCGAGCAACTGCACTCGGCTATTGAAATTGAACTGCAAAAGTACGGCGAACCGCTGCGGTGGGCAGTTACAGACGTGGATGTCGATCGGCAAAAGGCTGTGGTAGAAGGCTACGTGCTCGTGGAAGCATCCCCCGCAACATCGTGAACCCCCGCCCTTTGACAGTGGTTTTGATAGTCCCCACAGGCGTTGGAGCCTCGATCGGGGGCTTTGCAGGAGATGCGCTGCCCGTGGCTAGGGCGATCGCCCAAATTTCAGACACCCTGATCGCTCACCCCAACGTCCTCAACGGCGCTCAACTTTATTGGCCGATACCTAACGCTCTCTACGTTGAAGGTTACGCCCTTGACAAATTTGCTGCCGGATGCTGGGGATTGCAACCAGTACATCAAAATCGCATCGGCTTAATCCTAGATTCCGCGATCGAACCAGACTTGCAGTTGCGGCACTTGCAAGTGGCTGATGCAGCGAGAGCTACATTGGGTTTGAATATAACCGATTGTGTTTTAACCGATCGCCCCCTGCAAGTAGAATTGCGTATTTCTGAATCGGGGGCATCCTGGGGGACCATCGGCAATCCCGACAGTTTATTGCGCGCTGCAGAAAAATTAATCACACAAGCAAGAGTAGAGGCGATCGCAGTTGTGGCCAGATTTCCCGACGATGAAGGCAGCCTCGCCCTCGAAAACTACCGCCGCGGCAAAGGAGTTGACCCCCTCGCCGGCGCGGAAGCCCTCATCAGCCACCTCATCGTCAGGACGTTTAAAATCCCCTGCGCCCACGCCCCCGCGCTGTCTGCGCTTCCCCTCGATCCGCACCTGTCCCCGCGATCGGCTGCTGAGGAAATCGGCTATACTTTCCTACCTTGCGTGCTTGCCGGCCTCAGCAAAGCTCCCCAATTTGTCACTCCTACTGTGGGACAGGCATCTTGCCTGTCGCAGGTATTGGGCGGGCAAGATGCCCGCACGCAGGTATGGGGCGGGCAAGATGCCCACCCCACAAGAGAGAAATTCTATGCAAACAGGCGAGATTTCGAGTCCCAGAATTTGTGGGCAGATCGAGTCGATGCG
>JAICRN010000537.1 GCA_025937335.1 Microcoleus sp. TY_ISSM_2_bin.22 | reverse complement strand
ATCTGGATTACTCCATCTCAGACATAGACTTCTGTAACTAAGTATACACTTTTATTTGTCGAGTAGGAGTCGGATAGAACTGCGATCGCCCCAAGCAGGCAGACTCTACCGCTTCTATTCATTTTAACTTTTGAATAGAAGCATCGCCATCGATCGATCTCGTCTTATCCTTTTATCGGCAAAAATATCGCAAATTCAGTGCCTCGATCGAGGACAGAATTGACCTCGATCGTCCCACTATATTTTTCCATCACAGTCTGACTGATAAAGCCCAATTAGTCGGGATCGCTGTCGTCCTATAGCAATCCTAAATGATATCAAATCTGTTAGCATCGGAATTATTCCTATCTGTATTATCTTCATCTGCGTGAATGTGCGTCAATCCCTTGTCATCTGCAGCCAGAGAAATTATCTTTTTTTTACCGCAGATACAGGCAGATCGACACAAATTAACACAGATGAGTTATATTAATTCCGGTTGCACCGTCCGTGGTTGAATGTGATTGAATTTGACGCTCGACGATGCAACTGGAATTGATATAATTTGTGAGAAATAACCCAACCTAAAAAACTTGGACAAGTAAAAAATTGGGAGATGAATGACTAATACCAATTCACTATGAAGCTGCATTTAATATAACGCTAAGGATATAGTTCCAACTAAAAAGACATCAGCTTCATTTAGTGTATCTTCATAGTGAATTGGTATAACTTACAGCGTATTCCAGGTTTGTGAAGTGTAGGGACACAGCACTGCCGTGTCCTGGGAGGGGAGCGATCGAGAAGCGGGTGTACTTCATAAATGTGGAATCTGCTGTAAATAAACATTTAACAACACCCAAAGACTTGCACAGACGATCGTACTCTTGCACAAATATCTTGCCTGCTAACCAAGAATCCTTCATTGGATTCTGCTTTGGCTCCTTAGGTGTACACCGAATACAACTAATCTCCCATTTGTATTCATCAAATCCTTAATTAACTGATTCTAAAGACGCTCTCATCTTTTTTAACCAATGGTAGCTGGAGCTTGCCAAACCAAAGCGATACGACTCTAAGGACATTGGCGATCGCCAGTAGTGGATAAAAGCAATGGTATTCTCCCAATTTCCGGCTTCATAGGATTGAATCAGACATTGCCCCATAGACAAGTTCGCTGCACCGTAATAAGTCTGTAATATCCGCTGATTCACAATCAGAATAGAAATGCCTTCGTCTGTTCTCCCCCAGATAGAGCCACCAATTTCTACCCATAATAAATGACCTTCATTCTCAAAAAATAACTAACTAACTAGAGACAATTTCGCCACTATTAGCTTCTAACCAATCGCTAATTTACTGTGTTTTTTTTGAAGCCTGAGCTGGTTTATGGTTGCGATACAAGCGTCTTTTTCCACCTAATTTTAGCTTGTTAAAACCGCGTATAATAACTTTGCTTTTCCGTCCAATCCGACACCGTAATCATCTTCGATGTGACGTTGCACTTCTGCCAGATTTTCATATTTTTGGGTTTTCAAAGAGGCAGTCATTGCCTCACATTGCTCAGGCTTTAAATAACCGAATAATCCTGCATCTGCCAGTCTTCGCGCGGATACTCTCATCTGTTAATAACGGTGTGTCCATTTGCTAATAAATCCAGAAATTAGACCAGCGGGTTTCTTGGATCTCAGGCGTGTTTATAACCTTGCATAAACATCTTAACAACCACCGCTCGTTTCAACTCACGGGTATCGAGATTCGACTGAATAAACTCATTCAACGGATTTAGCATACGCAGGGGCTGACGCCTGATTTCTCACCCCTCTAACTTGTCATGTCTAGCTTGGGATTGCTATATATCCGATCGATTTGTCGGTTGACTCCCAAATAATCACGACATATTTGCTTCACAGATAGCAGGTTCGATGCTCTATTTGAGTTTGAAATTTGTTTAAGTCCCGATAACCACTTTGTAGCAATTTCCAGAGAGCGAATACTCGTATAGTTTCAAGATGAGTATTTTTTTATACCGCATAGAAAACTGAGCGCGCAGAGTTAAGAAAGAAACAAAAGTTCACAAATTATTCTTGTAGCATTTGGGGGTAAGAGCAGCATTGCTACCTTCAGAAGTAATATGGATAAGGTGTACCGCAGAGAACCCTAAATTTATCGATGTTGGAGACTCCATGAAATTATACGGGAAAATTCCTCCCTTAAATGCCGAAACTATCGGCTTAATTTACGGTTTTTGGGGCGTAGTTGGATTCAGCTTGACACTACCAGCAACCAGAGTCGCTGTGATAGATTTAGACCCGATTTTTGTAGGTTTGGGACGCGGGTTAGTAGCAGCTATACTAGCAGCAGCTACTCTGCGATTCACACATCAACCCATTCCCTCAAAACAGCAATTGGGAAGTCTATTAGTTGTCGGATTGGGAGTGGTTGTCGGATTTCCGGTACTATCGGCTTGGGCAATGCAGCAAGTACCTGCTGCACACGGTGCTGTGGTGTTAGGATTGTTGCCTTTAGCAACAGCAATAGCGGGGGTTTTGCGAGCGGGCGACCGGCCTGATTTCACTTTTTGGATGGCTAGCATTTTCGGTAGCACAACGGTTGTCTGTTTTGGAATTATTAGCGGTGCGGGACACCTTCAGCCCGCAGATCTAGCTTTGTTTGGAGCTGTAATTGCTGCGGCTGTTGCTTATGCTGAAGGTGGGCGATTAGCTAAGGTTTTAGGTGGATGGCAAGTTATCAGTTGGGCGTTGGTGATTATCGCTCCTTTCGAGGTTTTGCCAACAATATTTGTTGTTTTAAAAGAAGGGTTGATAGCTGCACCTATCGCCTGGTTGGGTTTTGCATATGTGAGTTTAATCAGTCAATTCATAGCATTTTTTGCCTGGTATCAGGGAATGGCAGTTGGCGGAGTTGCTCGGGTAGGGCAAATTCAGTTATTGCAACCCTTTTTGACTATCCTAGGCTCGGCAATTTTGCTTGGTGAAACTGTCGAGCCGATCGCCATTGGAACAGCCTGTTTAGTTGTGGCCAGCGTAGCAGCAGGTAAAAAAGCATCAATTAAACGGACAGAGGACTTGTGAGGCGATCGATATTTTAATTTTACTTTGAACCGCTTAAAATATCGCCCAATTTAGTTGAACTTAGTAAAACTAACACTTATTTACCATGTTTTTGACAAAATTGATCGAAACCCGCAACTTCTGCCAAAGTATACAGTGGTCTGCCCTTCACCTCCTCGTAAATCCGCCCCACATACTGACCCAAAATTCCAATACTGACCAACTGCACCGCGCCCAAAAAGAAAATCGCCATCATCACAATTGTCAAACCAGTTAATGCCGAACCCGGAGAGAAAAGACGCCAATACAAAACTAAAAAAGCCATTAACACAGATACAAATGCAGCAAATAAACCTAGATAAATAGAAAGTCTGAGGGGAACCTTTGAAAAAGATACTAACCCATTCATCGCCAACGCCAAAGATTTGCTGAACGTATACTTAACATCGCCAGCAAAACGAGCATCTCGTTCAAACTTAACTGCCGTTTGTTTAAAACCAATCCAAGCCCGCAGTCCCCGAATGTAGCGGTTGCGTTCAGGCATCGCATTGAGCACGTCCACCACGCACCTATCCATCAAACAAAAATCCCCGGTATCTATGGGAATATCAACATCAGCAAGATGGCGCAAAATACGATAATACATATAAGCTGGCAACCGCTTAAACCAACTTTCTTGACGGCGTTGAGTGCGCTGAGCGTAAACAACTTGATAGCCCTGCCGCCACTGTTCAACCATATCTATAATTAGCTCTGGCGGGTCTTGCAAATCGCCGTCCATGATGACTACAACTTGACCGCGAGAAAAGTTTAAACCAGCAGTTACAGCTATTTGGTGACCGAAATTCCGGGCTAAGCTGAGGTAAGAAATTCGCGAGTCTTTTTCGTGCAATTCCCGCAAAAGTTCGAGAGAGCGATCGCGGCTGCCGTCGTTGATTAAAATTAATTCTACTGGGCCGTCCATTCGCTCCATCACTGCACTAATTCGCCGATAAAGTTCAGCTAGATTTTCTTCTTCGTTATAGATGGGAATTACCAAGGAATATTTAGGTGTATCGTTCATCGCATTTTGTTTTAGGAAATCAGGTTTTTAAATGTCAATTTAAATATACATTCCTGGACGCACGCTAACAAAAAAAACGGTTTCTTGTTGTCTAGTTTGAGCGTATCTGACCAAATAAAATGAATCTACCTGGCTTTTGCCTCCAATACTGTATAT
>JAICRN010000212.1 GCA_025937335.1 Microcoleus sp. TY_ISSM_2_bin.22 | reverse complement strand
GCAGTCGGGCCGAGTACCGGTCGCTTGTACGGCAGGACTTCAAAGGCTAATTCCATTGATCGCTGATAGGTGCGGCGGCGGGGATTGTCTTCCGATCGTCTAATTTCTTCTAACACTACCAGCCGTTCTCGATCAAAGGCGTCGTCGGGAATGCTGGCGTTGAGCAACACATCGACTTGCAGGGGAGCTAGTTCGGCAAAATCTTTAGGGGCTGTGGTGATGTAATAGTTAGTGTAATCTTGGCTGGTGGCTGCATTGGTGACAGCGCCGCGCTGCTCGATCGCGCGCTCAAATTCGCCACTGGGAATGCTCGGAGTTCCCTTAAAAATCATGTGTTCTAAAAAGTGAGCCATGCCGTTGATGTCGTCTGGTTCGACGGCTGAGCCTAAATTGAGCCACACGCTGAGGTTAACAGCATCGACCGGCAAGTGTTCGGCTATAACTGTCAGACCGTTGGGGAAATGGCGGACTGTTGGGGCGTTTAGGGGCGATCGGGGGAAGGTTTTGAGCAGGGTTGATGTCATTTGGCTTTTAAATTTATCTTGTTCTCTCTATCTTAAAGGGTCATCCGATTTTAGATTTTAGATTTTAGATTTTAGATTGCTCCCACGGCTGATGGTTGCTGAGGATGTTGTCGGGGGCGATTCCCTTCGGGATAGCTTCGCTTCACGCGAAATGTGAGAGCGGTGAGGGGGTGAGGGTTATGAGAAATCACTGCGATCGATAAAACAAAAGTTGATTTGTTAAAAGTTGCAAGTTATAGTCTAGTTTGAATTTAGCCTTTCATCCCTTCTTTTCGCATTCAAGTTTCGGAGTTGCCAATGCAATTTGAGTTTCTGATTCCAAAACGCCCTGTATCTTTGCAAACGAGGCAGAGAAGCAAGCTACAGGATTGGCAAGCATTTGTGCGTGCAGAAGCGTCAAAAACTTGGGTAGGAACTCCTTATTCAGGAAACGTTCATTTAACTTTAGTATACCTCTACGATCCTGACCCAAAGCATCCAGGATACAAGCCCCCGTATTCATTCCTTCGCACACTCAGGACCCAGAAATAAAAAACCTGTATCCGAGAAACTTGCCCCCCGAATTTATCCGTGGGGTCAAGGCTTCAATCTAAAATCTAAAATCTAAAATCTAAAATCTAAAATCGATTGACCCAGTTGACACTGACAATATCATAAAGCCCATACAGGATGCACTAATTGGGTTAGTTTATGAGGATGATTCACTTGTCACAGATGTGGAGTCGCATCGTCGCTCGCTTAGTGACACGTTTGACGTTGCTTTATGTCCGTCATTGTTGCTCCGTGGCATAATATCTGGCAGTGAGTGCGTTTACGTTAGAATAAATTCAGCAAAAGCATTAGAGAGTTATCTATGACCGCTAAATTAATACACGACAAATCAGTATCTAAAATTGCCGAAAAATACCGACAAGCAGGCTATACAGTATTGGTTGACCCTCAACCAGAAGACATCCCTTTCGATTTAGGGACATATCGTCCAAATTTGATTGTAAAAAAGAACGAAGCCGAAGGTTATATAATCGAATTCAACGGTTCGGGCAGGCAAACATCTATAGATAGGTTGAAAGAAATTGCTGAAATAGTTTCTGAAAATACAGGCTGGCGTTTCTTATTAATTACTGAAGAAGATGCTTTACTGAAAGACAACTCCAATGAAGTAAATCTCTTATCTTGGCAACAAAATTTTACGATAAAATCGCAGAGTGAACGTCTAATCTCATTAGGAGAAAATGAAGGCGCGTTTTTGTTACTTTGGGTAATAATTGAAGCACTCCTTCGTAGGCGAGCTGAGGAGGTTAGTATTCCTATTGAAAAATTTCCAACTTTATCTCTGATCAAACATATGTATTCGCAAGGAGAACTTTCAATACAAGAGTACGATCGAGCAATGCTACTTAAAAGCCTAAGAAATCGATTTATTCATGGATTTCAGACACCAGAAATCAATGAGTCTGTATCTGAATTGCTCGCCCTTGTCAATGAATTAATAAGTTTATGGGCACCACAGGCATCTGGGTCCTGAGAGGAGGTTCCGCAAAAGGAGCGTGCTAACTGCGCTTCACAAAGTCCGCGCGCTCGCACTTATCCCGAGCAAGAATCGCCCTAGCCAACAAGTGAGATAGAAGCGTGAACCCTTAACTTTGTTTATCGGCTATTTATGAACAGGCATTTGCCTCTTAGAAATAGTTGCCCAAGTCCTCTGTTTTTTGGTGACAGCATTCGATGGAAAATCGAAGATTGAATAAAAACTTAGTATTTCCACAACCAGCTTTTCAACGATTTTGGCGATCGACTTCGGGGAAAATCGGCTTAATTTTGACTGTAGCGCTGACGATCGCGGCACTGTTGGCCCCCCTACTTTCCCCTTACGATCCGGCGGTCGATCGAGATTATTTGTCGCGCTTAGTGGCTCCTAGCGCTAAACATTGGTTTGGCACCGACGGTTTGGGGCGGGATTTGTTGGTGCGGGTGTGGCACGGATTGGGGATATCTTTAGTCGTGAGCCTGGTTTCTGTGGGTGCGGGTTTAATTGTGGGAGCGCTTTTGGGGCTGGTGGCGGGGTATTTTCGGGGGTTGCTGGAAATGGCGATCGTCACTTTGGCGGATATTTTGCTAGCTTTTCCTTCGATTTTACTGGCGATCGGGGTTGTTACCGTCACCGGGCCGAGCCTGCAAAGCGTAATTATCGCCGTCAGCCTCGTGCAAATTCCGATTTACATCCGTTTAACTCGCAGTATGGTGCTGTCTCTGCGGGAACAAGAATTTGTTTTGGCTGTCAAGGCCTTGGGCGGCAGGGACTTGCGGATTATTTTTCGCCACATTTTGCCGGGAAGTCTCGCGCCTCTGGTTGTACAAGCAACTCTTTCGACTGGTACGGCGACACTAGAAGCTGCTGGTTTGGGTTTTTTGGGTTTGGGCGCACAGCCGCCCGCCCCTGAGTTGGGGACGATGCTTTCTGATGCTTTTAAGGGCGGATACGCTCTTTCGTCTCCTTGGACGATCGTGTTCCCCGGTTTGCTGATTACCTTGACTGTTCTTGGTTTCAACCTTTTGGGCGATGGCCTGCGAGACGTTTTAGACCCCAGAGGGAATTAGAGGGGCAGTGGGGAATTTATACTTTTGCTTTTTGCCTTCTTTCTGCCTTTTACCTTGTGCCCTCTTCCCTCTGCGTCCTCTGCGCCCTCTGCGGTTCATCCCCTCTTCCTTCTTCCTCACTCTAAAATCTCAAATCTCATCAAATAGACTGACTTGACTGATGTCACGATGTACGCGAAACTTTACATACAACTGATGTATTGCTTCTACTTATTAATAACTTATGTTAAGTTCTGACTCAAAACCTATCAATTCGTCAAAATTGATATAGCGCTTTGTCCGTCAGCCAACTCTCAAGAAGCTACTTCAGGAGGCATCGTCCCTGGCTTGCTGGTGTCGGTGTCTGTTCTCAATATTCCTATTCAGTCAGCCCGAACTATGGAAACACTAGAGTTTGTGATCTATCCAGATGGCCGCGTACAGGAAACAGTCACCGGCATTGTCGGTGCTTCCTGCGCTGAGGTAACGGCTGCAATTGAAGCTCAGCTCGGCGTGGTGCTTCATCAAGAGTCAACATCTGAATATTTCACGCAAGCGCTGCATCAGTCAGCCGAAGCGACGGCCCAAGTGGCTTTTAGCGATTGGTAATTTTTTTTGTTGAGTTCACTTAAATTTTTTGGGAATCACCATGTCACACTTTAGCCAAATTAAGACCCAGATCCGCAATTTGAATTCTTTGGAAGCTGCTTTAACTGACTTGGGTATCGACTGGAAGTCGGGCCCGACTGAGGTGCGCGGCTATCGCGGCCTCACCAGCAGCGCTGAGGTCGTGATTGAGCAAAAAAACGGCTACGACGTAGGTTTTAGCTGGAACGGGACTGAGTATGAATTGGTGGCTGACTTGCAGTTTTGGCAGCAAGCTTGGTCTGTAGACCGTTTTCTCAATAAGGTGACTCAGCGCTACGCTTACCATACTGTGGTGAATGAAAGCGCTAAGCAGGGTTTCCAAATTTCTGAGCAAAAGCAAAATCAAGACGGTTCGCTCCGCTTGGTGGTGCAACGCTGGTGCGCTTAATAATTTTTCGAGATTTTTGCAATCTTGTCTCATCAAAGTCCGCCTGCGCGGACTTATTTACTATTGTGGGGGTCTAAATGTCTGAGCTTTCTGGACTCGGAATAGATACAGCAAGCGATCGCTCTGGTTTAGAGCCGGAGTTGGGAGGTTTTTTGCGGGATGCGCCCGATCGCTCTGGTTTGGAACCGGAGTTGGGCGGCGTGTTGCGCCAAAAAGGTGTCTATGTTGATGAGATTACCTGCATTGGCTGCAAGCACTGCGCTCACGTTGCTCGCAATACTTTTTATATTGAACCGGATTACGGTCGATCGCGCGTAGTTCGACAAGACGGGGATTCTGAAGAGTTGATTGCTGAGGCGATCGATACTTGTCCGGTGAATTGCATTCACTGGGTTGATTACACCGAACTCAAGAATCTGGAAGAAGAACGCAAGGATCAGGTGATTCCTGTCGTTGGCTTTCCCATTGAGTATGCGACGATTCGGTCCCGTGGTCGCCAGCGGAAAAAAGCTAAATTGGGCGATCGCAAGTTCAAAGGTAGCCCTTGAAATCCCCAATTCCCATCCGCAGCTTGAAACCTGCGGCTCAAACAACAAAAACAGCCCGCGCGGGCTGTTTTTTGTATACATTGTATAGTCAAATTTATTTGAGAGGATGGTGCTCAGCGAGAATTTTCTCAACTCTAGCTTCGTCGATTCTGGCAGTTAAGGTTGATGCCTCGTTGTTATCCCGAATGGTTTTTGCTAAAGTAAAAGACGAGCCGACAGAAAAAGTTAAACCCATACCCATAAAAGCTTTTTGCCAGGGATCTACCTGTAAATAAATGATACCTACAGTAGTTGCGGAAATTGCAAGAATAAAAGAAACCCAGCACTGAAGTATCCAAGCATTAGTATCTTTTTGGCGTATGATTTGTTTCTGCATAGTGCCTCTAAGTCACATATATCTTTTGGTTCATTAACTTAAAGAATAGATAGCCTGAGTGAAGCGGTCAGGAGAGGAAGGGACAGTTTCGATAAGTGAACAGTGCGATCGCACTTTTTACTAAAAACTATAACGCTGTAAATAGGGTTTGAGCCTCAAGGAAGACTCGCAGCGAGTGGACAGTTTGAAAACTCCACTAAGGAAAGCCAGTTTTTTCTCAAAATAGCGTAAGGTGCGCCGAAGAGCACCTTACTTCTCCCAGTCGGCCTCCGCAGACTTCGTTTGACTCTCGACAGCGGTTGAAACCGCCGGGTCTTATCTACTTCGTTTGTGTACCCCCGGTTGAAACCGCAGAGTTTTATCTACTTATTTTTTTGCTGAGTCTTCGCTTGTTCGATCGCAATTTCCCTCACTGCTTGGAAAGAACTCAAATTCGATGCACCTTCAATTGCCTTCACCGCCAAATCTTGAACCTGTTTCAAAGCAGAATCCAGTTGTTTCGACAAGCTAGTAATGCGCTCATCTTGATTTTGAATTGTCTGCAACATCCCTTGAATTTGCAGTTCATAGTTTTGCTTTTGCCCTTCAATATCTTTAGCAGACAAATCAGCCTTAACTTTAGCTTGATAATTGCCAATATTGCGGCCGTTATCTTTCCCGTTCTTGATATTAGCTTCCAGTTCTTTCGGAAAAGCTTCTACCTTAGCTTTCACCTCAGCATAAAGTTTTTCTCGTTCCGAAATAGATTTTTCGCGTTCCGCCCACAGTTTCTCCTGTTCTTGCTGAAACTCTTCGATTTCTTGATACAGCCTTTTCTGGCGCTGTTCGTATTCTTCGATGTCCAGATTTCGCTGAAGATTCAAATCGTAATTATACAATTCTTCATCCCGCTGGCGAGCTTTTTGCTGATTCTCATCGCGTTCTTTAACGGCCAACTGTTGCAGTTCCTGCTCTTTTTCCCAAGCTTGCCGCCTTTCCAACAATTCCTGTTCAACCATTTCGCGCTGTTCGCTAAGTTCGCCAGCAAAAGTTTTCGCACTTTCTTCGTACTGTTGAATTAAATTGTCCAGCGTATCTTCTGCAACATCTTCTAAACTGTGCAACTCTTGCAGTTGTTGAATTTCCTCGCCCACGGTGCGCCGCAATTCTTCGACTTTAGCAGCTTCCGAAGTTAATTTCTCAGACAACTCGCTGACAGCCCCACCAAAGCCAAATTGCAGCAAAATCAAATTATCGATTGTGGACTGCATTTTTTGTGGATTTTGAGTTAAAGCCATTGGTTTTTGTGCCTCCACAATAGGTTTTTCTGGGGCGGCTATTTGCTTTTGGGAAGCATTTAGCTGTTGGATTTGCGATTCTAACAGCGCTTTTTCTTGCGCTGCTTCCTTGTACGCTTCTAAGATTTCAGCCTTGGTGCTTTTGTCGCTAACTTTTTTGTTCATGACTTGTCATTTCTTAATAGTTGGGAAAAAATTATGTCATTTTTTCGTAAGGTGTGTCTTGCACACCCTACTAAGTTTTAAGCTTTGCTGGCAAAAGCTTTCATTGCCAAGTCTTGCGCTTGCTTCATAGTCGCTTGCAATTGCGCGGAAATTTCCGCAATTTGTCCGGTTTGTCGCTCAATAGTCTGCTGTAAAGATTGGACTTTCAATTCATATCCTTGCTTGCTTGCTTCCCATTCTTTATCCACTAAATCTGCCTTGACTTTAGCTTCGCGGGAAACTTCTTGAATTGCTTCTTCTTTGGCTTTGACATAAGCCTGTTTGAGTTCTTCTTCAAATCCGGCGGCTTTTCTTTGATTCTCTTCAAACTCCGCTTGATTGTCGCTGAGGACTTTTTCCCGTTCTACCCAATTTTTTTCTTTTTCGCGGGTAGATTCTTGCAAATGCCGTTCTAGTTTGCGCTTCGTTTCTTCGTATTCGTCGGTTTCGATTTTGCGGGTGCGCTGTAATTCGTATTGATAATCGGCTGTTTCTTCCTGACGATTTTTAGTTATGAGTGCAGTCTCTTCTTGAACTGCTGCATCAAATTCTTGCTGTTCTTTTTCCCAAAGCTTGCGTTTTTGGGTCGTGTCTTTTTCGATTATTTCGCGCTGGTTGGCGGCGTTTTGTTCGAGCAGGGTCAATTTTTCTCGGTGCTCTTGAGTTAAAATGTGGAGGGCGTCTGCTACAACTCTGATTTGCTGCAACTCTTGCAATTGTGCCGCTTCAATTTCGATCGCGCGTTTTAATTCGTCTAATTTTGAAGATTCCGCCTTCAGTTTTTCGGCAAGTCCGCTGACGGTACTCCCGAAATCTAATTGCAAGTCAGCCAAGCCTTTGACGATGCTGTCAATTGTGTAGGTGGAAGCGACTTCGAGGAGTTGTTTGTTTTTGGCTTTTTCGGCTGACTGTTCTTTGGTTTCAACTTTGGATGCGATCTTTTTTTTGTCTGCTAAAATCTGCTGAAAGTTTTGCAAAATTTGGTCTTTGCTATCTTTTGCAGGTGCTAGTGTCATAATGCTTTCTTCTCCTGATTCTATTTTTACGATGCTTTTGAGTGACAAATTTTCAGTTATTCTAAGTTGCGGAGTTGGCTGATAATAGCTTGGTATTTTCTGGCTGCGTCGGGTTTTTCTTCGGGATTGGCGCTGGCTAGAGTTCTGAGAATTTTCCAGCAGCGATCGCACCGATTTCCTTCCCAGCAATCGCACTCATCAATTATACTCAAAAGTGTACCTTTCAGCAATTGATTTTCGGCTAACAAAGCTCGGTAATTCCGCTGGACGGATTCGGCAACTAAAGTCATGTGTTGGAAGTCTTCGCTGAGACTTTCGATGTCGTTAACTGCGTCTGCCCGAATTTGGTCTAGCAGTTCAATATTTTCTTTCAAACGGCTTTCTTGGAGGTTTGGTTTGGTTTTCAGCTTGGTTAATTTCTTCATTTCAGTCTGTGGTAACAGTTATGGTAAAGGCGCGATTTAATCGCGCCTTTACAACAAAATTAGAACAAGTCAGCAGTTAATTGTTCTTCGGCTGGCGGTAGCGACATACCGCCGTTGGAATTCAAAGCCATAGCATCGTTTTCACCGCTAGCGTGAGCAGCCATCAAGCACGCCACTTGCTGCGCCGGCAGGTTATCTAAACACACCATAGCTTTTGTTCCTTCTAAGTCAATCATCCGCGATTGATTGCTAGAATCAGACAAAACTGCTGCGGCTTGGTCGATAACCGCCCAATCTTTCCGCTCGTTCCAAGACCATTTCAAGCTGTAGTAGTTGATAGGTTTTACTACTCCGCTGTCGTCGGGTTTCTGACCGGAATGTTTGACAAATTCGGGAACAAAAATTCCAGTTGCAGGCTCTACGCCGCGAGATTGAACTGATGCTACCAATCGGTTAAAATCGTTCAAGCTGCGGTTTTTGATGTATGTTACCATGACAACTCCT
>JAICRN010000584.1 GCA_025937335.1 Microcoleus sp. TY_ISSM_2_bin.22 | reverse complement strand
CATGTGTAGGGACACAACACTGTTGTGTCCTTTGGCTGTGGTAATCAGGGTTTTTTGTTAATAACAATCCCGATTTTTTTGAGGAAACGACAAAGCCCTTTCACTACAAACCAATTATCCCCCTCACTCCTCGCTAACAGCTAAACCAGAAACCACAGGGGCGATCGCATTTAACTTCAACACAGGGTGTTCTCCTTCCACCTGCCGGCAATTCCACTCATTTCTAAACAGCAAAACCGGCCTTCCCCAAATATCTTTCACCGTCACCGTATTAAACAGCCGCCCAACTTTTTCCAGCGCCTCCCAACCGCCGTCAACCCAACGAGCTACACTGTAAGGCAACATATCGATCGTCGTTTCGACATTATATTCCGACTGCATTCTGAACTGCACCACCTCAAATTGCAACTGTCCGACAGCCGCCAAAATTGGCTCGCGTTTCGCCTCGTCAACCGAGTACATAATTTGCACTGCGCCTTCTTCCTGCAACTCAGAAACGCCCTTCCGGAACTGCTTAAACTTAGAAGGATTGGGATTTCTCAAAAAAGCAAAAAGTTCGGGAGAAAAACAGGGAATCCCTTCATATTCCAGTTTTTGACCGGTGTAAATAGTATCGCCGATCGCAAATACTCCCGGATTGTTCAAACCGATCACGTCGCCCGGATACGCAACATCGATCGACTCGCGATCCTGAGCAAATAACTTTTGAGGCCTTGACAAACGCACCGTTTTACCAGTGCGAGCGTGAGTCACGTTCATGTCCTTTTCAAACTTGCCCGTACAAACCCGAATAAACGCCACCCGATCGCGATGTCTCGGGTCCATATTCGCTTGCAATTTAAACACAAACCCGCTAAAGTCTTCATAAGTTGGCGGCAAGTCTCCGGCGCTGCTCTTCCGGGCGATCGGTTTCATAGCGTAATCTAAAAACGCATCTAAAAACAGTTCTACCCCAAAATTGCTCATCGCGCTGCCAAAGAATACAGGTGTCATTTTGCCAGCCCGAACGGAGTCTAAATCGAGTTCAGTTCCCAACTCATCCAGCAGTTCTAACTCTTCTTTGAGCTGATAGTAAAGGTCTTGTTCCAACAAATCTTCAATGCGCGGATCGCCCAATTCGATGACGGTATCAACAGCAGCGCGAGAACCGTGTTTAGTCCGCTCAAATAAATGAATTTTCTGCCCTCTGCGATCGAAAACACCTTTAAAGCGATCGCCCGTACCTATCGGCCAATTTACCGGATAAGTCTGCAACCCCAATTCCTTCTCAATTTCATCCAACAAATCCAAAGGATCTCTGCTAGGGCGATCGAGCTTATTAAAGAAAGTAAAAATAGGCAGACTTCGCAACTTACAAACTTCAAATAACTTCCGCGTTTGCGGTTCCAAACCCTTAGCAGCATCCTCCAACATCACCGCATTGTCAGCCGCCGCCAGAGTTCGATAAGTATCTTCGCTAAAATCTTGGTGTCCCGGAGTATCGAGCAGATTAATGTGATAATTTTGATACTCAAACTGCAAAACAGTAGAAGTAATAGAAATTCCCCGCTGCTGTTCCATCGCCATCCAGTCAGATGTAGCGTGTCGCTGAGCCCGCCGCGCTTTCACAGAACCTGCTTCGTGAATTGCACCTCCGTAAAGCAGCAGCTTTTCTGTCAAAGTAGTTTTCCCCGCGTCGGGGTGCGAGATAATAGCAAAGTTGCGCCGGCGCCGGGCAGCAGTTAGCAGTTCAGTTTCGAGTTCTGTTGTCATTACAAATTAGGTAGGGGAATCATCACCCGATCGCCATTATAGCCTGTGCTAGAGTAGCTATTAAAGGTAAAATTATCACTAAAGTCAAGGAAAAAAAATAATTATGTACGACTCAGACAAGCGGAAGCTGCTATCACTGGTGTGCCACGGGGCTATTTTTTTCAGTACGTTACTGTTCTCGATCGGAGCGCCGATCGCTGTATTGTTAGTATCAGATGACCCCGTTGTCAAAGAAAATGCCACAGAAGCGATCAATTTTCACCTTAATGTATGGGTGTACAGCGCCGTAATTGTAGCGTTAACTGTCGTCACTTTCGGTCTTGCTGGCTTTATCCTGGTGCCCATAGGTTATCTGCTGCACTGGGGACTGACAATAATGGCTATCCTCCACGTTTTGCAAACTCCCAACCAACCTTACCGCTACCCTTTTATTTTCCGAATAGTTTAGACAGCAAATCGCGCTTCACCATCGATTTTAAGAACCAGATTTTTGCTTGAATAAATCTGGTTTTTAATTGTTTGATAGCGCATATAAAATTTATTGTAAGGTGCGCATAGCGCACCCTACCAGATATAAATTGTGCGTATTCTTAAGGTACGAAATGCACCATAGATCGGATAAATTGTGCGGAATTGCCGATCGACTAAAACAAAATTACCAATTGCCAACCTTCATCGCATTTCAGCAACTCTAGCAGTCTCAGTCGGCGGCATAACCGCATCTTTAGCATTCAACTTTTGATTCAACTCGCGAATCCGGCGCGACAGCAAGCGAATAATATTTACAGCAATTCCAGGCGTCTCATCAATAGCATCGTAGAGCTGCATTTGAGTCAGCATCAAACACTCCGATTGTTCCAGAGTAGAAATAGAAGCCGAGCGAGGTTCCGCATCAAACAGCGACATTTCCCCGAAACAAGCTCCCCCTTTCAACTGTGCCAAATCCCGATCGCCTATATGAACCCGCACCGTTCCCGATACCAAAATATAGAGCGATCGACCTTCTTGTCCTTCCGTAAAAATCCTGTGTTTGGAAGGAAACGAAAGTTCATCCATTACCGATGCTAGACGCACGAGAAAATCATCCCGCAGTTCCTTAAAAATCGGAACCTCCCTGACCAACAATAGGCGTTCGACGCTGGTTAACATAATGCGATGCAGTGATTAATTTAAAGGGGAAGGGGAAGGGGAATGGCAAGAAAAACTGTTAATTGTTGACTGTTGACTGTTAACTGTTGACTGACAACTAACAACTGACAACTAATAACTAATAACTGCCAGTTGCCAACTGACAACTGACTAACTTTACCTTTTTGGGCTAGTCCCCAACTCTGCCATCATCTCTTCAACTTGAGCTGATACCAAATTATCGGGGTCATTTTGCAGCCTGGGCAACAATTCAACCAAAGCCCGCGGCGAAGCTATTTTCAAATAGGCTAACACTGCTTCGCGGACAAAACCTGTCGGGTGCTGCAGACAAACGAGAGTTTGTTGAGCCGTAAGGCTCCAGCGCGCTTCCCTCGCCAAGTGAAAGCAGCAGGCCAAGGCCCAATCCGAAAGGAAGTGGCGCAATTCTAGCAAGCGGCGCAAACGATCGCTAGGGGCTAGAGGTTTGTAAACCATCAATTCGGAGAGATTGCTCAATTTTTCTCTTTCCGAGTGCTGATCCAACAAATTGATCAGCGATCGCTTCCTAGCTATATCCACAGTATTATCGAGAATTTCCAATCCCCTAGCAACCAAAGAAGGTTGGCCCGAAGCGATGTTGAAAGCAGCGGCTTGTATGGTTTCGAGCGGATAAAGAAACTTCATCAGCAAAAAACACCGCTCCCTAGCATCAGCTTCCAATCCCGACAGAGCCCGCTGCAACAATTGAGCCGTATCGTTCGCAGGTTCCCGGGCGCTGCTGGCATCTGGCTCTGAGAAATTGCCGTAGATTGTTAATCCAGACAAATCTACCAGACCTGCATAAATTTGACCGATAAACATTAACTCCTGTTCGATAAGAGTTTCCAAGCCGCTGCGGCCGATCCTGTCTAGAACCCCTTCTATCCCCGCTTCTGAAGGCATTTTCAACAGGATGCGGAGGATATTGCGCCTGGTAGTTCCCCAAGCCGTCATTAAATTGCTCACCAAAATGTCTATCGCCTCCACAGTCCCAATTTGACCCAGAGCCGTCCAAGCTTGCAACCT
>JAICRN010000301.1 GCA_025937335.1 Microcoleus sp. TY_ISSM_2_bin.22 | reverse complement strand
CGATTTAGTCGTAGAAGTAGATATCACCCATACCGATATTGATAAGCCTGCTCTCTATGCCAGTATGGGAGTACCGGAATTTTGGCGTTACAATGGTAGAGAATGGCGAATTTATAAGCTAGAGAACGATGAGTATTTGGAAGTATCGGTCAGCCCCACTTTTGCGATACTTCCCAAGTCCAAGCTATACGAATTTTTAGCCGCAGCGCAGCTAGATGAGGTAGAAGCAGAGGTGAATTTACGCAACTGGGTGAGAGAGATGGCGAAATCTAACTAGCGAACTTGGCATTGGCGAGTGCCAGATTACGAGCTTCATCACACCGTATGTTCGAGAGAGAAGTTTCCTGTTTCCTTAGTAAGGGCTTGCTGTTGGTCTGACAATAATTTCGCTAACATCAACATCGTCAGGTTGTTCGATCGCAAATACAATCGATCGCGCGATCGCAGCTGCAGGAATAGCTATTTTGCGGAATTCTTGCATTCCCAATATTGCAGTTTCATCAGTGATGCTCTCGGCTAACTCAGACTCCGTTACTCCCGGAGAAATCACCGTCACCCGAATGTCGCCCCCAACTTCTTGTCTCAAGCCTTCTGAGATTGCTCTAACGGCAAATTTAGTAGCACAGTAAACAGCAGCAGTAGGAGAAACCGCGTGTCCGCCGATCGAGGAAAGATTGATAATTTGACCAGACTTTTGGGCTTTCATCACAGGAAGTGCCGCCGCGATGCCGTACAAAACACCTTTGATATTGACATCAATCATGCGATCCCATTCTTCAACTTTCAGTTGTTCGAGTGCGGATAGGGGCATGATGCCAGCATTGTTAATCAGGACATCTACGCGATCGAACTTACTTTGGGCAAATTGAACGAGATCCTCCATTTGACTGCGTTGCGTCACATCGAGAGCCTGGTATTCGACTGTTCCACCCTCCGCACGAATGTCCTTGGCGATCGCTTCTAGGCGATCGGTGCGACGTGCGCCTAAAACAACTTTTGCGCCTTTTTTGGACAGCAACTTAGCGGTGGCTTCACCGATTCCGCTACTGGCTCCAGTGATCGCAACAACTTTATTTTCTACGTTTAACATGGTTATTTTTCCTTTTCTTAAGGTTGACTTGAATTAAAGAAACTGACCGCCAGATACTTCGATTCTCTGTGCATTCACCCATCTGTTATCTTCCGATAGCAAAGAGGCGATCGCACCGCCGATATCATCAGGAAGACCGACGCGGCCCAAGGCAGTTTGCGAAGCGATAAAGTTGTTAATATCAGGATTGTCACGCACCGCACCGCCATTAAAATCCGTTTCAATTGCGCCTGGGGCTACCACATTCACAGCAATCTGTCTGTGTCCCAGTTCTTTCGCCATGTATCGGGTCAAAACTTCGATCGCTCCCTTCATGCTTGCGTAAGCTGCATAGCCAGGTAAAGCAAAACGGGCAAGCCCAGACGAAATATTGACTATCCGTCCTCCATCATTGATCAAAGGCAGAAGTTTCTGCGTGAGGAAGAAAACGCCCTTCAGATGAATATTCATCAAGCGATCGAAATCATCTTCGGTGGTATCAGCAAAAGACGCATGAACACCAACACCAGCATTATTCACGAGGAAATCAAAATGCTCTGTCTGCCAGTTATCTTTGAGTGACTGCTTGACTTGTTCCACAAAACCGTCAAAGGTTTTAGTGTTTGAAGTATCCAGTTGCAGTGCAACAGCTTTAGCTCCGATATCGGCGATCGCAGATACAACGCTTTTGGCTTCTTCATCGCTATTGTGATAAGTCACGATGATATCTACTCCTTTTCTGGCAAGGGTCAAAGCGGTATTTTTGCCAAGTCCTCGGCTCGCCCCTGTTACCAATGCGATTTTTGTCTTGTCTTTCGTCATTGCCTTATCCTTTCACTGTTTCATTCAGATGCGTTCATCCTATGAGTAAAAGCAAGGGTTTTGAATACACAGACCTCGCAATTTATTGCCTAATCCTCCAAAGCCCTATTTTAGGAATGGCTCAAGATGCTCTATAATGAGCGCAAGGGAATGGTTAAATCAATCAAAAAACTAGCATGGCGATTGAAATGCTCAACCAAGTAATAAATCAAGATGCGATCGCAAATCAGTGTCAAGAACTGGCGGGATTGCTAACTCGGCACACCGACGGCAAGGGGAACGGTTTTCATAAAACAGCTATAGATAAGCTGGAATTTACGCGAGAATCTGCTGTTCCCGCCGCACTGTACGGTGTCTATCAACCTATTTTCTGCATCGTCGTTCAGGGCAAAAAAGAAGCGTTGCTCGGTGATGAAACTTATCGTTATGGTGAGGCTCAATGTCTTGCGATCTCAGTTGATTTACCTCTGAGTGGATTTGTTGTAGAGGCCACTCCAGACAAGCCGTATTTAGGATTCAAGCTGAATTTAGACCCACGCCAACTCTGCGATATTATCACTGCCCAAACCAAGCCAAGCGCGAGCAAGAAAGAAAACTCTGTCAGAGGCTTATTCGTCAGCAATGCCGATGCGCCGTTGCTCGATTGCGCCCTCAGACTGACACGACTTTTGGATACGCCGCAGGATATCCCGATGCTGGCACCGATGATTATCCGCGAAATCTATTATCGTCTCTTAATGGGTGAACAAGGCGAAGCTGTCCGCCAAATCGCCACATCTGGCAGCAATATGCAGCGCATCGCCGAGGTACTCAAATTGATTAAAACTGATTTTGCAAAACCGATGCGGGTTGAGGATTTGGCAGGACAAGCCAATATGTCTCCTTCATCTTTCCATCACCATTTTAAAGAAGTGACATCGATGAGTCCACTTCAATATCAAAAGCAATTAAGATTATTAGAAGCACGTCGCCTGATGCTTGCCGAAAACTCCGATGCAGCAAATGCTGCTTATCAGGTGGGTTATGAAAGCCCCTCACAGTTCAGCCGCGAATATTCTCGTATGTTTGGTGCGCCGCCGATTAAAGACATTGAGCGTTTGCGTACTGCTTGAGCGTAACTGTTTCGACTATATTGGTTTTGTGACCGTTAATACAAGTGGAGGATGAAAGGAATGCAATATAGCGGTAAATGGCGGATCGCAGAGATGGGAATGTGGGATAGTGATTACTTGGACATGGAAGTTGAAGCCTATATCGAGATTGATGAAACAGGTTCAGGAGAATTTCAATTCGGTTTAGTATCAGGTGAAATTGACGGCGAAGTGGTAAAACATCGAGATGATGAGCGATTCGACTTTACATGGGAAGGCAATGACGAATGTGAGCCTGCATTTGGTAGCGGTTGGCTCAAATTAAAGGATAAAAACTCGGTAGACGGTCGAATCAAATTCCACCAAGGTGATAGTTCTAGTCTTGTGGCTAAGCGCATTAGCAGTAAATAAGCGATCGTACTATTGGTTATGCGATTTTTTAAACAGCAGATGAAAACAGATAAACGCAGATACAATCCCATCCGCGTTCATCTGTTTTCATCTGCTGATATCTACGGTAACAAAATCCCAATCTCACAAATAACCAATAACAACTAAGTAATGAGAATTAAATAACTTACACAAGGAAAGTGGGGTGGGCTCTTATAGCCCGCCCTTTTTTGGACGGGCGGGACGCCCATCCCACCATAACAATTAAAATTGTAAGTTATTTAATTCGCGATCCAAACTTAAATTTGTCATGAAGGATTAATCGGAAAATCGCCCTCGCTATCAACCTCTGCGGCACTTTTAACTAAATCCAAAAACGCAAACACGGCCGGAATCAACAACCCATCCCTCAAAACAGCCACCCCAATTACCCTTTCAAAATCCGCCGGTAAACTGCAAACTTTCACCGAAGACGGTATCGGTTCCGCAGCCAAACGGGGAAGAATTGCTGTACCCAAACCTTGTAGCACCATACTGACAATAGTTGAATCTTCGCTGAGTTCGTAAGCGATATTTAAGGGAAATTTCGCTGTTGTCAAATATTTGCGAAGCGGTATCGAACAAGGATTTTCTGCCGGCTGCAAAATCAGGGGATAGTTCGCTAATTCTTCCCAGGTAATCTTAGCACTTTTACATTGTCCATTCGGCGGCAGCAACACAACATATTTATCCCGCAAAATTTCTCTAGTTTCAAATTCATCAGAGATGGGAAGAGATACAAAGCCGATGTCTGCTTTGCCCGATCGCAAAGCCTCTTCCACAGCTTGCGTATAATAAACTTCGGCAATGCTGACCGCAATTTTGGGAAAGCAACTGCGAAATTTAGAAATAATACCCGGTAGGATATGAGTTGCGACACTCCGAAAAGTAACTATCCGTACCTGGCCTCCCTGCAAACCTTTTTCTAAATCTGCTTCTTTGACCATCATTTCTAAGGCGCGGGCTATTTGACGCCCGTGACTCACTACCCTTTCCCCCACCGGCGTCAGTTGAGCACCGTGTCGCCCCCGGTGGAACAGTTGAACTCCCAATTCTGTTTCTAAAGAGGCGATGGCGTGGCTGACTGCAGACTGGGACAGTTCCAATTGCAAAGCCGCCTCGCTAAAGTTTTCACAGTCTGCTACTGCTAGCAAAGCCTGAATTTGAGAGAGTTTCATCCGCCGCGTATTGATTTCGTTCATAGCGTGTGTGCCAGTAGTACCCAAATTGTCACAATGGCTTCTATCAATCTATCGATTTTATTCATATAACCTATGCAAGCAATGGTTTGATTGTCAATTGCCACAGAGTTAAGGTTAATTTATCAGGTAACAGATAGACTTCAACAAAAGTTGCACGACAACAATATTAGGCGGTAATTGCCATGACAATATTGCATTTTTAAGCTATTGTCGGTCATTTTATGGATGCAATTTTTGTAGAAATTATAATTTGAAGGTGTGGGCTATGTCTACTTGCAGAAATCCGACCGATACCCCAACAATGAAAGTTGTTTCGATTGCCGAGCGAGCTAAACCATCCGAAAAACATCAAGGACGATCTGTATTTTGGGTGATCAATCAAATTTGGCAGTTTTTTTTCGCGGCCGACGGCCCCGACGAGCTGAGAATTTGGCAGACCTCAGATAAGGATGGTAACACTTGGTGGCACGGTTGCGATCGAGCTACAGGTCGCTCTATCGACGCAGCAACAGACGATGAAATGCGCGATTGGATTGCTCGGCGTTACTGCCAATAGTCGATTGTCGGTTTTGTGGAAATGAAGTGAAATACAGTCTTCGATTAGCAATTCCCAATTAGCAATTTCCAATTACCAATTCCCAATTACCAAGTAGGAGATGCTATGCTTCAAATATCTTCCGAGTTGGCAGCGCCCGATCGAATTATGCTGATGGAAAACGAGGTATACAGATTGCCTCAAACTCATCGAGAAATTCAAGTTTTGTCAGGAACTGCTTGGATCACGGTTGACCGACAGGACATCATCTTGCAAAGCCATGAAAAAGCATCGCTTCCACCCAGTAAAAACTTTGCGGTCATCTCCGCACTCAACAATATGCCGCTGATTCTGGCAGTCTGGCAAGACAAAAACCAACTCAGAACTTAGCGAGTGAGAAAAAATTCGGCAGGAACGCCCCAAAAAGCTCTATCTTAATAGTTATCACTTGGCTATTGGAGGACTCGATCGGTGTACTGCCGCTCTTACCACTTCAGCTATCTCGCAGCTATAAGTATTGTTTTATCCCCCGCACTCAGCCTGCTGGCAATTTCAGACGCTCGGGCTTATGCCCCAATTATAAATCCGCGACGCGCCCAAGCGAGCGATCGCGCCCAAGCAACAGACCCCAAAACGCAAGCAGACCAACTCTTTGAAACAGGAGTAAAACAGCACCGCGAGGGTTTGTTTCGAGAAGCAATCCAGACTTTTGAGCAAGTTTTGGCAATTCGCAAGCAACTAGGCGACAAACCCGGAATTGGAGAAACCCTCAACAATATGGGGGAAGTTTATGCCGAAATGGGTTCGAGGCCCAAAGCTTTGGAAGTTTTGGGGCAAGCTTTAGTCATTCACCGAGAAATCGGCGAAGGGCGTCGTATCGCGCGCACTATCAATCTCATCGGTTTTGTCAACCGGATTGCGGACAATTTTTCCGAAGCGATGAAACTGCACCAAGAAGCTTTGGAACTTGCCAAAACTGCCAACGACCAAATTGAAATTGGAGAATCCCTCCACAACATCGGCGCCGTGTACGGAGAACAGGCAGATTACGCCAAGGCGATCGAATTTTACCAACAAGCGCGCACGATCCGCACAACCTCCGGCGATCGCCGCGATTTAGGCCGTACCCTCAATAACTTGGGCGGCGTCTACTACAACATCGGCGACTTTAATAGAGCGATGGAATTTTACCACCAAGCTTTAGCAATTCGCCGGGAAATCGGAGACAGGGCTGGCGTCGGCCGCCTCCTCAACAACATGGCACTTACCTCTCGCAAACTCGGTAAAGATACTCAAGCGCTGATCTATTTTCAGCAAGCGATACCAATGTTAGAAGCAATCGGCGACAAGATAAGTATCGGACGCTTGCTCAACAATATGGGCGCGATTTATGAAAGTATCGGTCAATATGCTAAAGCTCTTGAATCCTACGAAGGAGCTTTAAAAATTGCTCGTGAGGGCGGCGATAAAGCCGGAGAAACTACAGCGATGGAGGGTATTAAGCGATTGTCTTCCGGTCAGCTTGTGCCGCAATAATGACAGTTAAGCGGTTCCGCATCGGGCGTGAAGATTGGAAGCGATCGACTTTGGCGGCGATTTGGCATTCACCTGCAAGTCGTTGTATAATTGGTTGCCACAAATATATAACTCAAAAAGAGGAAAAATGGTTCAGGGGCGGTATAATTTGATTAATATCGCGATCGCAAGATAGAAACAGTTTCTGTAGTAATTCATCTGCCAGAGCGGCAGCACAACCATTAATCTAAGCTATGGATATCCGTACCGAAAAGCCAGAAGATTTAGAGGCAGTGCGCCAAGTTAATATTGCGGCATTCGGGCGAGAAAATGAGGCCAACTTAGTCGATCGATTGCGGGGAATGGAATCTACATTTTCCTTCGTTGCCGTACAATCCGATCGCATTGTCGGACACATTTT